>NZ_JBXKIW010000046.1:0-61646 GCF_056995035.1 Romboutsia sp.
TTTTTATGTTAAATTATGGAGATACACCATAGGTAAATAGTTAATTTGTTAATTATATGTTAAGATTTTTATGTTTATGTTATGTTATTTATCTAAATTTTCTAACATGTCGATAGCTTCTTCATAAGCCCTTAACACATAATCTTTTTCAAATTGCTTTTTACTTTTAAGTTGTCTTAACATTCTCAAACTATTTTTATTTCCTGTCTTAGCAAGTGCCTTTGCACAGTACTGCCTAGTTTGCGGATTTGTATCATAAAGACCTCTTTGCAAATAGTCTCTACTACTTGGTGATTCAATTTTTCTAAGCGCTGAGTAAGTTATTCTTCTTACATCTGAGTGTCTATGGCTAGTGAGTGGGTGTAGTAAATTTAAAAACTTATCGTCTTTTAATTCACCTGTTGCCCAAATTAAAATCATTAAATCTTCAGCATTTTTTTCAATAAGTATTCTCTTGTAAAGTTTTCTCTTTAAATCTAGCAATCTTTCTGAATTTAAACTATTCATAAATTCAAGCCTATCAGATTTATTTAATTCTAGAAATTTATCTATAACATCTTTAGATAATTCTACTTTATCTTTAAGCATTGCCTTTATTTCTAGTTTAGCCATTATTAATTGATCATTGATTTCTGAAGTTGACATATTCCTTATTTTACTGATTTGATATACTGTTTTTGATTCTTTGTATAGAAGATATGTTATGTAATAATCTTCTAAGTTGTCTATATTATCCCAACTTATATTCATACTATTACCTACTTATCTAATACATACTCTTTATATATATTATAATCTTCTTCTGCTAAATTTACATTAAGCATTATTCCATTTTCTACATATTCAAAGTTTGCTACATTATATTTATCTTTAACTCTACTAAATATATCCCCTCTTTCATAGGGTAATAAAAGTGTTACTGGATATGTATTTTCCATTATAGCATTTTCTACAAGCTGTAATAATTCATCCATATTTATACCTTTTTTAGCTGATATATATATTGTATCCTCAGTAGTTTTAGGGTATATATCTAATTCTAATCTATCTATTTTATTATAAACAAGTATAGTTTTTTTATCATTTGCGCCTAATTCTTTAAGCACAGTCTCTGTAGTTTTCTTTTGAAGCTCATAACAACTATTAGTGGCATCTATTACATGGAGAATTAAATCTGCATAATGAACCTCTTCTAACGTTGCCTTAAATGCTTCTACTAAATCATGAGGAAGCTTACTAACAAATCCAACAGTATCTACTACTAAGAATTCTTTTTTATTTGGTAAAAGTGCTTTTCTAAGTGTTACATCTAACGTAGCGAAAAGCATATCTTTTGCTAATACTTCTTTTTCTTTCTCATAATCTTTATGTGTTTTTATCATTTCATTTAATAAGGTAGATTTTCCTGCATTTGTATATCCTACAATTGCAACTATAGGTATATTTGATTTTAAACGTTGAACTCTTTGAGTCTCTCTAATTTTTTTAACCTCTTTAAGTTCACGTCTAATATCTGCTGCTTTGTTAAGTATATGTCTTTTATCTATTTCTAACTTTTGTTCTCCTGGTCCTCTAGCACCTATACCCGCACCAGTTCTACTCATTGCTCCACGCATTCCAGAAAGCCTAGGTAGTCTATATTTCAACTGAGCTATTTCGACTTGAAGCTTCCCTTCCTTAGTTAATGCCCTTTGAGCAAATATATCAAGTATTAAAGTAGTTCTATCTATAACTTTTATTCCTACCACTTCTTCTATATTTCTTATGTGTGCTCCTGATAATTCATCATTGAAAACTACCATCGTAGCATCTAACGATTCACAGTATGCTTTTATTTCTTCTACTTTTCCTTTTCCTATATAAAATGCTGCATCTCTTGTTTGCTTGTTTTGAATTAAACTTCCTACTACTTCAGCACCTGCTGCTTTTGCTAGTTCTTTTAATTCATCCATTGATTCATTTATGTCTATATCATCAATTTTTCTTGTTATAGATGTTATATTAAGACCTACAAGCAATGCTCTTTCTCTTTTTTCTTCCATTATTAACACCTCATTTTTTAATACCTATGTAAATTTTTTATGTTATGCCTATACTTTCGTCACTATTTTTTTTATTATACCACTAATGTAAATATTTAGTATAATTATATTAGTTTCATAAAATTAGGAGGTAAATGATATGAGTGAAAATTATAAATTCTTCAATCACAAAACTTGTGAATATTTCCCTTGTCATAAAACTAATAAACCTGAAGATTTTAATTGTTTATTTTGCTACTGCCCTTTATATGCTTTAGGTAAAAACTGTGGTGGAAACTTTCAATACAGTGAAAAGGGCATTAAAGACTGCTCTAAATGTATGCTTCCTCATAATAAAAATAACTATGAATATATTATGGGTAAATTTCAAGATATTATTAAGATTACCAACAAAGGAGATTAAAATTCACTTTGCATAATATTAAAAAAGAGAGCATATTACTGCTCTCTTTTTTTTCTCAACAATCTATATATACTATAAATTACCACGCTAGATAGTAATGTAAGAACTATTATCATAAGTCCAGCATGAAAGAAAAATTGTTCAGGCAGCATAGTTATAACAGGATCTATTCTTGGATCAAATATCCAATAATCATTGCTAAACATCAATTTATGAAAAATCACAAAACTGTCTTCAAAATTTATTATTATCGGTAATGCTAAAAATATCGGTATACTGATTAAAGCTTTCCATGTTGTATTTAAAAAATCTATTTGTTTATTTTTTATATTTATAAATAAACCTATAATTGAGATAATAAAGCATAGATTAAATAATTTATTTAAATTTTGAAAAATAGCTCTAACTTCTTCAAAGTGTATTTTTCCTTGAGGTGATGATTTTATAGTTGGCATTTCAAAATTAGCCTCATCTTTACTTAAATTATAATCTATTAAGTAATCATAGTTTAACCTTATTTCTTCTTCTGATAGATTTGATAATTCAGGTATATTTAACTTACCTATATCATAGTAATAAATTTCTTTAAATCCTACAGTAAATTTTATTACTCCGATTATTATTAATATGCTAAAACATACCGAAAATATTATATTTAAAATTTTTTTCATCTATACAGTACCCCTAGATTTTTCTACTTATTTTTTAATAATTCTTCAACTTATTTCTATATATATTATTTATTTTATTACCTATGATTATACTATCTTCGTAGTAAAATCTTCTATATTCCAAACGTCATCAACTATGTCCATATAGAACTCAGGTTCATGGCAAACTAAAAGAACTGTTCCTTTGAATTCTCTTATAGCTTTCTTTAACTCATCTTTAGCTTCTACGTCTAAGTGGTTTGTCGGTTCATCTAGTACTAGTAAATTTATACTCTTTAGCATAATCTTACATAACCTTACCTTAGCTGCTTCTCCTCCACTTAAAACTCTCATTTGGCTAGTTATATGTTCATTAGTTAATCCACACTTTGCAAGGTATTGTCTTACCTCAAAGTTTGTAAGACCTGGGAATTCAGCCCATACTTCCTCCATAGGAGTGTTGTAGTTTTCTCTTGAGCTTTCTTGTTCAAAGTATCCAACTTCTAAATAATCACCTAATTTAACTTCTCCATCAAAAGGCTTTATTATTCCAAGTAAAGTTCTAAGTAATGTAGATTTACCTACACCATTCATACCCTTTAATGCAACTTTCTTATTTCTTTCTAACGTAAAGTTAAGAGGCTTAGTTAAAGCTTCATCGTATCCTAATATTAAGCTTTCACTTTCAAATACAAATCTACTTGGTACTCTAGCTTCTTTAAATCCAAACGTAGGCTTTATCTTTTCTTTTGGTTTTTCTAATACTTCCATTTTATCTAATTGCTTTTGTCTACTATTAGCCATACCACGAGTAGCAACTCTAGCTTTATTTCTAGCTACAAAGTCTTCTAGTCTCTTTCTTTCTTCAACTTGTCTATCATAAGCTTGTTCTTCTTGACGTTTCTTTATTTCATTAAGTCTTACAAACTCATCATAATTTCCTTTGTATCTATTTAATTCTCCATTTTCCATATGATAAATTACATTACATGTATTGTTTATAAAGTCTATATCATGAGATACTAATATGAAACTATTTTCATACTCTTGAAGATATCTTGTTAACCAGTTTATATGATCTTCATCTAAGTAGTTTGTAGGCTCATCTAATATTAATATCGTAGGATTTTCAAGTAATAATTTAGTTAAAAGTACTTTAGTTCTTTGACCCCCACTTAAATCAGTTACATCTTTGTCTAATCCTATTTCTCCTAATCCCAATCCATTTGCAACTTCTTGGATTTTAGCATCTATCATATAGAATCCACTATTTTCTAATATAGTTTGTATTTCTGCAGTTTCTTCTAATAATTTTGTCATTTCATCATCATTAGCTTCACCCATTTTATCATACATACCTATCATTTCTTGTTCTAAGTCGAACATTGATTTAAATGCTTCTCTTAATATGTCTCTTATAGTATTTCCTTTACTAAGTACTGTATGTTGATCTAAATAACCTACAGTAGCTCTTGATGACCAATTTATATTACCAGCATCCGGCATAAGCTTTTTTGTTATTATATTTAAAAAACTTGATTTCCCTTCTCCATTAGCACCAACTAATGCTATATGTTCACCTTTTCTAAGTCTAAATGAAACATTTTCTAGTATAGTTCTCGATCCGAAACCATGACTTACATTTTCTACTACTAGCATTCTTCCACCTCTTTGTTAATTTTTATTGTCTGTATATTCTATATTATAATATATTCTTTTTTAACTTAAATCAAGTATAGTGGACAACACTTCTTAAGTTTATTATTATATATTTTACTTTTTACAAATTATATCTATAATTTATATAGTAAATATGAATCATAGAACTCTGATATACAAAAAAATAAAATCAGATTATACATGTATTAATGAACTTATAATACATCTATTTTCTAATTTTACTTATATAAATAGTAAATCATTACTGTAAATATTATTAAAAAGACTTCATTTGAACATTTATAATGAAATCTTTTTTGAAGCACGTATACAAAATTTTAAAATGAATATAATTTCCTATGTGCTATAAAAAATATATACCCTTCTTATATATACATCAAATCTTCAAAGAACATTATCATACAACCAGCGGTAGTTTTTTGGGATAGTGTGATACTCTTAACTGCAGTTAAATAAAACTTAGTATTTAAATCTGTTATATTTCTATACATATAATCTATGCTAAGCGCATGCATAGAATTATAGTCTGCATACTCTTCTATACTATTTAGTATTACCGGTTTTTCATGTGATTTAAATCTTTTTATTTTTCTATAATTTGACTTTACGTAAACTTCAAACTGTCTATGATTATCTAATAATCTTCCCTTAGCATGCTGTGGAATTGTTAAATCTTGTATTATATGACATGCTGCTCCAAAGAAAAACATACTTCTTTCATAATTATCCATTACATAATATTTCAATGCTTTATTGTAATAACTTTTAGCTACTGTCATTGCATTATCATCATATCCATATTTACCTTTACCCTCTTTAGGATTATAAAAGTGGTGATATGATTTAAAATCTTGATCTGCCCAAACTAAACCCTGATTAATTTGTGGTAGATATTCCTTAAACAACTTATATTCCTTCTCGTATCCTTCATTTTTTAATATGTCTATTGAATTTGCTTGGATAAATAAGTGCACTTCACAAGTTGTCTTAATTATACTTTTTTTTATTGGATTTACTGCTTTAAATGTGCTTGCTAATGCTGTTGCATAGGCACTCTCTAGTTTTTTTTTCATTGTCATCACCTAATTTATTTAGTCATAAAAATCTGATTCATTCCTATCAGCTACAACCTACAAGCCATTCTCATTGCTCTTTTTAGCTGTTGGATCTATAAAATACTGCTCTACTCCATCTGCAATACTTTGCATTAATTTTCTTTGATAATCAGGATTAGACATCATTTGATCTTCATTATAGTTACTTAAAAATCCCATTTCTACTAAAATCACAGGTACTTTAGACCAATTAAACCCTGTCAAATCTCCTCTTTCAAATATTCCATTAATTTCTATTCCTGACTTTTTCATTTGCTCTTGAACATATTGAGCGCACTTATTACTTTTTTCATATATATTAGATGTATATTTACTGCCCTTAGCTGGTACTAATACTGATGCTCCTGTTTTTGATGAGTTACCTAAGCTGTCTGCATGTATCCTTATAACCATATCTGCATTTTTTTCATTTGCAAGTCTAGCTCTTTCTGCATTACTTATGTTTACATCATTAGTTTCTCTAGTCATAACAACACGATATCCCTTACCTTCTAATATATGTTTTAAAACTATAGATGCTTCTAAATTTAATATATATTCTGGTTTTTTAGTTGCTACTCCTGTAGCGCCTGACGACACTCTTGCCTTAGTTTGTGATGAACCTGGTGCTACAGCTTCTGGATTACTATCTCCCTTTTCTTGATGCCCTGGATCTATGCATATTAATAAACTTTTATCATCTTCTGTATTGTTCTTATTTTTATTAATTGCTTTATTAATTAAATTAGTACTTTTATAAATATTTGTAACTGGATTTGTAGTGCCTATAAGTATTATTCCCATAGCAATTATAACTGTAACTAATAGCCTATATTTTTTCATATCCATGCCCCTTTCATAGTAAATAACTTTTTAAAATCGCAAAATATTTCAATAAAACTTTATTTTATATTTTAGAATAGAATTTTGTTATTAAATCCTTTTTATATTATTTCCAATATTTATATTTTTATTTAATTTTGTTACTATAATTCTTATTTTCTAAAATTTTTATTTTCTAAAATTCACATATATATTTATATACGTCCTTTATTACGATATATTTATAAGATATAATTATAATAATTGAAACAAAATAAAACACTTAATTAATAACTCTATTAATTAAGTGTTTTTATTTTTTTTACATACTTTCCATTTATAAACTTTTCTATGTATCATATTTAATATAAAAATATTATTGTTTTTGATTGAACCTATGATATTTTTATATTTTCATATTTTGTTTGTATATTATAGTCTTATATTTCTAAGTAATTTATTAATTATTCCTTTATGTAAACTACGGTTTTAATGTTTCAGTTTTCCAAGCATCAAAAATAAATTACTGTAGAAAATAGTATTACAACACCGATAAATCATTTAAGTATTGACAGAAAGAAGGTGTTTTACTATTTTAAAACTATCTTATTCTAAAAGACAAAACTTAATAAAATTAAAATGTATTTTAATTATATCTTTTTTATTTTTATTATATTTTTTCTCTAATGATTTAATTTATGCACAGTCTAATCAAAAACCTGATTCAAATTATTTGATACCTATTGGTAATGTGCTACAGATTGATGCTGAGTTAAATAATATAATAGTAAGAAATTCTGTCGAAGGATTACCTTTTACTTTAGGAGATGCTATATTAAGTATTGATAGTATACCTATTAGTAACTATGGAGAGTTTTGTGATATCTTATCTAAATTCTCCATTGATGATAAAATATCAATTCTAGTAGGTCGAGGAAATCACCAATTTACAATAAGTACTAATAAAGAAGATTTAGAAAAAGTTAATTTTAATAACTTATTATGTGGGTTTGCTACTTTAACTTATATAAATCCAGATACAAGTGAGTTTGGTGCTGTTGCACATCCTATAAGTGTTGGTACTTCTAAAAAAATACCAATAAAAAATGGTCATATTTCTACAACTACAGATTTAAATATACAAAAATCATGTAATGGCAATGTTGGATCTATAAGTGCTAAAAGAAAAGATGTTATTGGTAGATTTAATACTAATACTGACTTTGGTATAAAAGGTAAAATAGTAGGTTTTGATACTTCTAATTTAAAATCGTATAAAGTAGCATCTTTAGATGAAATCAAATTAGGTAAAGCACAAATACTTTTACAAACTAATTCATCTAATTGTGAGAAATTTGATATACAAATTGTAGATATTAATAGGCAAAGGTCTCCACAATCAAAAACTTTTAAAATTAAAATAACAGATAAAAATTTATTAATACAAACTGGTGGCATAGTTCAAGGAATGAGTGGAACTCCTATAATTCAAGATAATAAAATAATAGGTGCTATATCTCATGCTGTTGAAAATGATCCTACACTAGGATACGCAGTTTTCATTCAATGGATGATGGCAAATTAATAGTTATTAAAAGTCAGTTATGGCAATTGCCATAACTGACTAAATTTATTTTGTATCCTTTATTTGTGATCTGGGTAGTACATTTAATACTTCTTTTTCTGGTATATTTACATAACTATTTGGTACATCTCCTACAATTATAGTTTCACATATAGGTATTTGTACTTTCACTTCCTTAGTTGATGTAGTAAGCGGTATTACTACTTTTACTTGAGTTTTTGCTTCTAAGTAAATTCTATGTCTCGATTGATTGATACCTGAAGACTCAAAATCAGTCTTAAAATCTACAGATACAGTTCCGATAGGTTGTATTGATACTTTTAATTGAGGTCCATATTTAGCCAATATAGGACTTCCTAAAGCTGTTCCTATTGGTATATATGAAGTTGTAGTTTTTACTTGTTTTAATTCTTCTTGAATCTGTAGGGCTACATCAGCTGCTATTTTATTCATCATTATAGTATTTGCTTGAATCATTGTTATTTTTCCCTCAGAATCTATTTTTGTATGCATTAAATCTGAATAATTTATTTTATCTTTAACTATTTCTCCAACAGCTTTATTTATAGATCTGTTTGCAAGTTCTAATGCCTTAGTTTCTGCTAATACAGTTATCGTTGGCCTTAGACTATGATCTACATATATAAAACTGCCTATGAGTACAGACAACCCAAATATCATTGAGAATATAACTATGATTTTATTAAAATTATTATCGTTATAATCCATTCCTCTCTTTTTCATAAATTCCCCCTTAATATTTTATGTAGTAACTATTAAGGATTTGCTTTTTTAATAAAAATAAAAATTTTTTATTATATTATTTTTATTTAATATTTCTAATAATATCTTCTATAAACAAACTATCACATATTTTTTATATTATTAGATAAAAATAATCACTATAGGATTAGAATAAACTCTTATTTTAATATTCAAAGGAGTATATTATATACTTATTATATTATAAAGAGATTACACAATATGTATATAATATATAATCTCTTAGGATTAAAATAAATATATTTATTTTGTTTTAACATTTATATTCTCCATTTATATAGTATTTTTTTTTATTTAGCATATATATAAAGTGTTACATTATATTCATTTTTATTATGTGATTAGAAAATTTTATATATATGTGGTATAATATTGCATTAAGTAAGGAGGTTAGACTTAATGAGTAATGATAACGATAAAAATAAAAATAAAATTAGACGAAAAACGGTGAGTTCTTCTAATAATAAGACTAGTTCTTCTAATAATAGATCTAGTTCTTCTACTCCAACCAATATAAATCGTTCTAAATCTAGCAAGAAAAATGACAAATTTAAATTCCTTAGAGTCACAGGTATACTATTCCTAGTTTTATTAGTAGTAGGTACCGCCGGGGGAACAGGTTTAGTATTTGCTTCACTAAAAAATGTAGAACCAGTTACTAAAGCTTTTCTAGACGAAAAGACTTATCAAACAACTGAGATTAGATATTCTACAGGTGAACTTTTATCTAATGCACCTAGTATAAACAAAAAAAGCCCTGTCGCATTAGATAATATATCTAGTTACTTAGCAAAAGCTGTTATTGCTATAGAAGATGAGCGTTTCTATGAACATAACGGTGTTGATATTAAAGGTTTACTAAGATCTGTAGTTAGAACTTTAGCTGGTAATAAACAGGGTGGTAGTACAATACCTATGCAGGTATCTAAAATGTTATTAACATCTACAGAACAAAGTATACCTCGTAAGATTAAAGATATATACTATGCTTATGAGATGAGTAAAACATTGACTAAAGATGAGATACTTGAAGTTTATTTAAATAATTTCTTCGTAGGTAAAGGACTTGCTGGTGCTGAAGCTGGTGCTCATGGATATTTTGATATATCTGCTAGTGAACTTACACTTGCTCAGTCTGCACTACTTGCTGGGTCAACTAAAAACCCTTCGAAATATTCAGCTTATATGACCGCTAAATTAGAAGGAAATGAGACTAAAAAAGATGTAGAAAATAAACTATTGTTCTTTATAAATACACCTGATGATAGCCTTGATGATCCTACTGCTACAGAGCTACAAATGGTAGAAAATTTAAATGATTGGGATCTTATCCCTAGTAACGATACATATAAACAGTTACAATCAGGAGTTATGGTTGTTAGAAAAGCTGCAAATAATCCTGATGCTAAGAAAAGACAAGAAACAGTTTTAAGGAAAATGTTAGAAGTTGGATCTATAACTCAAGCAGAATTTGATGAAGCTGTTGCAGAAAAAATAGAAATAAAGCTTCCTAAGTCTCCAGATAAAGTAGCTTCTTCTGTTGAAGACCTTATAGAATATGATGTTATAGATGCTTTAATTGCACAAGGAAACACTAGAGATGAAGCTTATAATATGTTTTATAATGGCGGATTAATAATAAATACTACTATAGATCCTAAAATGCAAGATGATTTAGAAGAAGAGTATAAAAATAATAATAACTTCCCTGGTCACCACGTGGGTGCTGATGGAATGAGTCAACCTCAATCTTCAATGGTAATTCTAGACTATAGGACTGGTGAAATTAAAGCATTAGTTGGTGGTAGACATATTACGGGAAGAAAAACTTTAAATAGGGCTACTACACCTCAACAACCTGGTTCAACTATTAAGCCTTTATCAGTTTATACTCCTGCTATAGATACTTTAAAAATAACTCAATCTACAGCACTTAGTGATTCTAAGGGTGGTTACAAGTTTAATCAAAATAATAGATGGAATCCTAATACTACTACTGCAGGTAGTGGAACTATGAGTTTACGTAAGGCACTTGCTTACTCTTCAAATACAATAGCTATAAAAACTGCTGAAAAGTTAGGTAGTGATTATGAAGAGTGTATTGATGTAATGATGGATTACTTAAAGAACTTTGGTATATCAACAGTGGTGGATAGTAAAACGGCCGATGCTGGTAGCAACGACAGAAGATTCCCTTCTTTAACACTTGGAGGTATGACAAAAGGTATATCTCCACTTGAAATGGCATCTGCTTATGGTACTTTAGCTAATGGTGGTGTTTATATTGAACCAATAATGTTTACTACTATAACTAGTTATGATAGACAGTTAATAGTAAAAAATACTCCCGAAGAACATAAAGTTGTCGATCCTGAAGTAGCTTATGTTATTACTGATATGTTAAGTGCAGTTGTAACTGAAGGTCTTGGTGGTAAGGCATCTATTTCTAACGGAATGCCTGTTGCTGGTAAAACTGGTACTACTAATGAAGCTCTGGATGTATGGTTCGTAGGTTACACTCCTTACTATGTTGGTGCAACTTATATAGGGGATGATGCTGGTAGAAAAAATCCTAATACAGGTGAGACTATTGCTCGTAGAAGCATTTCTGGTGGTAGTGGAACTGCTGCTCGATTATGGTCTAAAGTCATGACACAAGTACATGAAAACTTAACAGTTACTAAATTTAAACAACCTGATAATGTATATTTTGCAAGAATTAATTTAATAGATGGTGGAAGATCATCTGGTGGTTCTAGTGCTGCTTTCATAGATGGAACAGCTCCAGATAGATATTCTTCACAACCATCTGCTCCACAAAAAACAAAAGAAGAGGAAGTTCCAAGTACTCCTGATACAGGAGATGGAGCTACTCCACCTCCTGATACTGGTGTCGGCGGAACTACTCCACCTCCTGATACTGGTGGCGGCGGAACCACTCCACCTCCTGATACTGGCGGCGGCGGAACCACTCCACCTCCTGATACTGGTGGCGGCGGAGCTACTCCACCTCCTGATACTGGCGGCGGTGGAACTACTCCACCTCCCGCTGGGGATACAGCTCAATAATTATAAGTATAAAAAAGCTAACTATTTTTAATTAATAGTTAGCTTTTTTTATTTAATCTTTCTTTAACTTTATAATCCTAATTAGTATTTTTATATCTTTTTAAATGTAATTTTTGTACTTTATTTAATCTTATGGTTTTGCTTTAGGCGTGAATACCACTGCCATTACATATCCAAAAAATATGGCTGCTGCTATCCCTCCTGCTGTAGCTGTTGTTCCGCCTATAAATATTCCTAAAAAGCCATCAGTCTCAATCGCTTTTATTACTCCTTTTGCAAGAGAATATCCAAACCCTATGATAGGAACTGTGGCACCCGATCCTCCAAATTCAACTATAGGTTCATAAACACCTAAAAAGGTTAAAATAACTCCACTAGTTACATATGTAACCATCACATATGGAGTCTGCATTTTAAAGTAATCCATAAGAATCTGAGCAATTAAACAAATTATTCCTCCAACTAAGAAAACTTTTATATAATCTATTAGCATTTTAAATCACTCCTCATTAACTATAACCACTGCATGTGCAACACATGGGATTGTTTGTTTTTGTAATGTACTTGTAGGAGATAACAATGCTCCTGTTGATACTAACATAACTTTATTAAATTCTTTTTTAACTAACTTATCGTAGACATATCCAGCAAATACTGTTGCTGAACATCCACATCCACTTCCTCCACAATGTACATCTTGTTCCTCTAAATTAAACATTTCGATACCACAGTCAGTATAAACCTTCGATATATCAATTCCTTTTTGTTTCAATAGATCTTCTGTTATTTGTTTTCCTAGCTTACCTAAATCTCCAGTTATTATTAAGTCAAAGCTATTTGGATCATCTTTTGTATCATTGAAATATGAATATATAGTGTCTATAGCTGCTGGAGCCATAGCTGCACCCATATTATTACCATCATCAAGTCCTTTATCTATTACTTTTCCTACTGTTACATATTTTACTTTTGGCCCTTTGCCATTAGGTGCTATAAGCACACTCCCTGCTCCAGTTACTGTCCATTGAGCTGTCATAGGCTTTTGATTCCCTAATTCTAGTGGGAATCTAAACTGTCTTTCTGCTGTGCAATAGTGACTAGATGTTCCTGATAAAATCAAATCTGCAAAACCACCATCTATAAGCATTGAACTTAAACACATTCCCTCTGCCATTGTAGAACAGGCTCCGTATATTCCAAAAAATGGTATACTTAGTTCTCTAGCTGCAAAAGAAGCTGGAAGTAATTGATTTATTAAATCTCCACCTAAAAGGTAATTAACATCTTCTAGTTTTTTGCCTGCTTTCTTTACTGCTTTATTCATTGCAGTCTCTACCATTTTACTTTCAGCTAACTCCCATGATTTCTCTCCATATAAATCATCAGTTAAAATCAAATCAAAGTAGTCCTTAAGTGGGCCTTCACCTTCCTTTGGCCCTACAACAGAAGCTGCAGCTATTATAGTTGGTTTATTCTCTAACTTTACGGTTCTTGTTCCTATTCTTTTACTTTTCACACTTCCATCTCCTTATTTTACAAGAGTAAAAATATAATATACAAACCCACATAAAATAGATGAACCTATCCCATATACTAATACTGGGCCTGCTATTTTAAATAAGTTTGCTGCTACCCCAAGCACATAACCTTCTCTTTTATATTCCATTGCTGGAGATACTATTGAGTTTGCAAATCCCGTTATAGGAATTATAGAACCTGCACCTGCCCTCTTACCTATAAGATCATACACACCTAAACCTGTAAGAAAAGCTCCTATAAAAATCAATGTAATCGATGTTGCAGTTGCAGCTCCTAGCTTATCTAGTCCTGCCATATTCATATATAAATCATTTATTCCTTGACCTATTACACAAATAAGCCCTCCTACTATAAATGCTAGTGTATAGTTTTTTAAATACTTAGGTTTTGGACTTATTTCATCTACATATTTTTTATAATCTTTGTCCACCTTTTTAACCTCCTTTAATTATTGTCCATCCTATAAATGAACCTACTACTTTTCCAATTAGCATAGATACTATTACATATTTTAAGCATATTATAGGTATTTTAAGCCTTCTTGTTACTATTGGAATATAATCTAGTACTTCTGTAAGTCCAGAGCTTAAAAACCCTACAAATACTCCATAACCTAATCCAAATATTATTGTACCTATTTTACCTATGTTGAAATGTAAATTTTGAATAGATATAAAGCCTCCTAATAATGTACCAATAACAAGTAATACCTCATAAAGACCTATATACTGTTTCGTTTTACTTACTTGTGCCATTCTAGGTATAATTCCTACTAATATTAATATGGCAACTACACCAGCTCCAACCATTATGCCTGATGATAATCCAAATAAAATCAAAAATCCTTTCACACAATACCTCATAGCCTTTTTCTTAATTGATCTTCAATTTCTTTATTCAAAGAAACCATCTTCAAATCCAATGGGCTAGGTTCTCCCTTTGAGTATGTAGGTATGAATTTATTAAAAAATAGAGCTACACCAATACCAATTCCTATAGAATAAGGCAACTGAAAATAAGGCATGTCTGATTTTGCATTTTTTGTTATTGCATTTACCATCATAAATTGAGATTGGGCCATATTAACATCTGCATGAAAGTTCATTATTCCCATTATAGAACCCATTAACACTACTATGGATACTATAAATACTCTTATATATTTTGTTTTATCTTTTTTATAATTATCAAAGAATATTATAATATCATCTGGTTTTAAAAAATCAAGATGTAGGTCTGGGAATTTTTCATTAACAGCTTCTATAACCTCACCTAAATGTATTACATCATAATTAGAAGTATTATTCTGGTACTCTCTTAGACAAATATTATTTATTTTACTTGCATATTCTTTAGGATATACAGCATAAATGTCTTCTAAATAAACAATTGATTTCTTTGTATTAAAAGGTTTTATAACTTTAGATGTTAAGTAAATATATTCCATTCATAATACCTCCTTGTTTCTTATTATTTGCTTAATAAAAAAAAATAAACCCCTAATTTATATAGGATTATCTATATAAGTTAGTGATTTATTTTTTAATTCATTAGGATTTTAAATATTGTTTATAATTTAAAATCTAGCTAATATATGATTTTAATTTTGATAATACTTTCTTTTCTATCCTAGATACCTGTACTTGTGAAATATTGAGTAACTCTCCAATTTCACTTTGCGTTTTATCCTCAAAGTATCTAAGCATTATAATTTGTCTTTCTCTTTTTTCTAGTTTTCCCAATACTTCTTTAAGTAAAAGATTATCAATTACTTTTTCTTCTTCACTTTCGCCTTTCATGCTTATCTTATCTATTAAGCATATTGGGTTACCCTCTTCTTCATGAATTACACTATGTAAGTATTCTACTGAAAAATTAGATTCCATAGCTATTACTAAGTCTTCTTTTTCTACATCTAGTTCTTTTGCTATTTCTTCTATACTTGGGTCTCTTCCTAGTTTTTTAGTTAATACTTCACTTTGTATTTTAGCTTTTATAGCTATTTGCTTAAGAGATCTTGAAACCTTAACCATACCATCATCTCTTAAATATCTTTTTATTTCACCTAAAATCATAGGTACAGCATAAGTTGAAAATTTAACATTAAACTTAGGATCAAATTTATATATAGCTTTCATAAGTCCTATTGATCCTAATTGGAATAAATCATCCCTATCATAACCTATATTTAAAAACTTTGTAACAACACTTCTAACTAAACCTAAATTATTAGCTATTAAAATTTCCTTAGCCTCTTCCTCTCCGTGTTGAACTTTATCTATTAATCGTAATGTCTCTTCATGGCTAAGTAATACTCTTTTTTCTTGTTTTGTTGCAGTTATCCCCATAATAAAACCTCTATTCTTTTTGGACTTTATTTAGGTAAGTTTATTTTTTTTGTCATAACAATTTTAGTTCCATCATTTTTTATTGAACTTACCGCTACACCATCCATAAAACTTTCCATCACAGTGAATCCCATACCTGATCTTTCAAGTTCTGGCTTCGATGTGTAAAGTGGTTCCATAGCCATTTGAATATCTTCTATACCATTACCTCTATCTTCTACTACAATCTTTATTTCATTTTCTTCTATCTCACATCTTAAATATACAAATTTAGATTCATCTTCATCATATCCATGTATGATAGCATTAGTTACCGCTTCTGATACTGCAGTTTTTACATCTGCTAATTCATCTAGTGTTGGATCTAGTTTTGCAGCAAAAGATGCGACTATAACTCTTGCTAAACTTTCATTTTCAGACTTGGCAGAAAATTTCACTTCCATAATATTACTCATAATATATCCCCCTTACAAAGAACTTACTACTTCTTCATATGTATCATAAATGCCTATTATCTTGTTCATCCCTGATAAGTCAAAGATCTTTTTAACTCTTGCATTTACGTTTACTACTGATACTTTTCCACCATCATTGGAAATTTTTTTATATCGTCCTATAATTACACCTATACCTGATGAATCCATGAAATTGATATTTTTAAAATCAAATATTATATTTCTAACTGACTTTGAAATTAGTATATTATCTATTTCATCTCTGACTTCATTAGTTATATGGTGATCTAGTTCTGTAGACATAAATTCTATTAATAGATTTTTTTGGTCTAAAGAATATTTTATCATTAGTCTGCCCCCTTACTATCTTCAAAAGTATTAACTTCTTAAGTTATAACTTCTCTTAACTCACTACTTTATCCTTCAATGAATTTTAACTACTTTTGTTTTATTATGTCTACGAAAGTTTCATTATAAGTAACTTGACCACCCATATCAGATATTCCACTGTTTGTTATGAAATTTGGATTACCATGTTTTTTCCACCATCCTGCATACATCTTTACAATATAGTCGCTTACATTATTATCGATATTCATTTCTACGCTTATTATATTATTTTTAGATTTCAGGTTTACAACCTCATTATTCTCTATATTTAAGTTTATTGCCATATTTTCATTAATATATGCTTGTGACATTCCTTTTTTATCCATAATATGTTGACTAGCTATTGCATCTCTAGCATGATTAGTCAATAGTCTAAACTTATTCTCTTTTTTTGAGCTTATGTATATAGGTGTTCCACTTAATCCATCTGTTTTAGCTTGTTTTGAATATAATTCATATTTTTTAGATAAAGTTTCAAATTCTTTATCTTCCCATGCTATAGTATTATGTATTGTAACATAGTCATTTTTAATTTTTTCTAAATCTATACCATATTTATTTAAAGGTTCTACTACTTTTGCTAAATATTCAACTTTTGATACTTTCGGATATTGTTTTAATTCCATGTTAGTTGCTAATTCTCTAAAGAAATAATATTCATCCATTAGTTTATTTTTAGGTTCTACAGCCTTTTCATTATAAGTTATATATGGATTAGTCATAGAACTAAAAATAATATCTTCACTCTCTAGTGTATTTGTACATGGTATAAATAAATCACAGGCCTTAGCTGTGTCTGTCATGAACATATCAAAGCATACTTTAAACTCTATTTTCGATATAGCCTTTTCTAATTCACTAAGATCAGCTAATTGATTTAATAAGTTACTTTTTGTTATAACTGCCATTTTAACAGGTATTTCATCTTTTCTTTCATCCAAGGAACTATTAATAAATCCACTTATTTTACTTACATAAAACGCTCTATTATTTGCATATTTTTCACTATTGTAAGGATCTAAGTTCAATACCTTTGGATACACCATATTTGCATAGTTTACTCCGCCTCCACTAAATCCTATTTGTCCTGTAATTGCAGCTAGAGCATCTATTGACCTTATTGTATTTCCACCATTTTTATATTTTTGCATTCCATATCCAATATAAATTGTGCTATATTTTTCACTATATAATTTTACCAATTCTATTATTTCTGTTTCTTCTACCCCACACTCACTTATTAAGTACTCTAAATCTAAAGTATCAATATAACTTCTAAATTCTTCAAATCCAAGTACGTAAGAACTTATAAAATCTACATCATATAAACTTTCATCAATTATTACTTTAGCCATAGCTAACGCTAGAGCACCATCTGTTCCTGGATTTATTCTTACATATTTATCTGCTACCTTTGCAGTTGAAGTAAATATAGGATCTATAACTATCAATTTGCTTCCATTTTGTTTTGCTTTATTTATCATTTGCATAGTATGTATAGTTGTATAAGATGGATTTTTACCCCATACAAATATATTTTTACTATTTAAAATATCATCTATTGAGTGTGCTCTTACATGCCCAAAATCATATTTTTGAGCTCTTATACCCGCACTCCAACAAGGTCCTCCTTTTGCAACACTTGCACCTCCATAAAAGTTGAAAAATATCTCTCCAATACTTTTTAAGATAGAACCATTACCATATTGTTCATAATACATGATCGATTTTGTTGAGTATTTTTCTTTATAATAATTTAATTTCTTCGATATTATTTCTATAGCTTTTTCAAAACTAATTTCATGCCACTCACCATTAATTTTTAAGAGTGGAGTGTATATTCTATCCTTATGATTTAATCTATCTAAGTGAGCTTTTCCCTTTTTACATATAAAACCTTTAGTATATGCGTGATTCTTATCACCTTCTATTTTTAATACGTTACCCTCTTCTACATATACATTGAATTTACAGGCGTCAAAACAGTCTAATGTACATCCATGACTTAATTTTTTCATGTAAGTTCCACCTCCTACGTATAATTATTACTCTTATATTAATTTTAACTTAATTTTTTGTAAAGACTATATTATTTTTAACGCAAAAAAGGCATGATTAAAATTAATCATACCTTTTTATTAATTAGTTCTTTTTCTTGTTAGCTTGTTCTATGTTTATTCTATTACCTTTTATTTGTATATCTTTCATTTTTTCTATAACTGCTTTTGCATTTTCCTTAGGAACTTCAACAAAAGTATATTTATCATATATATCTATTGATCCAACTAATTTACCTGGTATTCCAACTTCACCAGCTATAGAACCCACGATATCCTTAGCTTGAACTCTTTGATTTCTACCTACATTTATAAATAGTCTAACCATTCCTTCTTGAGCACCTGTAGTTCCTCTACGTTCTCTACGCTCACCACGTTCTCCACGGTCACTACGTTCTCTACGCTCTCTTGGCTTTTCTTCAACTATTTCTTTCTTATCTTCACCTAAAGCTAATTTTAAAAGTGCAGCAGCTATATCTACTGTACTATAATCCGCTTCAGAATCAGCACATAAGCTTTCTATCCATTGTAATTGCTTTGTTAAGTGTCCAGCTTCTATAACCTCTTTAACTTGGCTAAAGAATGCATTAACTTTCTTTTCTTCAACATCTGCTATTGAAGGTATTTCATGTTTAGCTAATTTACTCTTAGTATATCTTTCTATATCTCTCATTTTTCTCATATCTTTACCAAATACGAAAGTAAATGACATACCGTGTCTACCAGCTCTACCAGTTCTACCGATTCTGTGTACATAGTACTCTTCATCTTGTGGTAAATCATAGTTAAATACTGCCTCAACATCATCAACATCTATACCTCTAGCTGCAACGTCTGTAGCTACTAATATATCTATTGTTCCGTTTCTGAATTTATCCATAACTATATCTCTTTGAGTTTGCTTTAAATCCCCGTGTAATGCATCTGCAAAGTATCCTCTAGCTTGTAAATCACTAACTAATTCATCTGCTAATCTTTTTGTGTTACAGAAAACAACAGACAATTTAGGGTTATAAACATCTACTAATCTACATAATACTTCTAATTTATTAGATGATCTAGTTTCTATATAATATTGCTTTATGTTAGGAACTGTAAGTTCTTGTCTAACAACTTTTATATGTTCTGGGTCATTTTGATATTTTCTAGTTAAATCTAGTATCCCCTTAGCCATTGTAGCTGAGAAGAAAGTAGTTTGTCTTTCTTCTGGAGTCTTACTTAATATCATCTCTATATCTTCCCTGAATCCCATGTCTAACATTTCATCTGCTTCATCTAATATAACCATTTTTACTTTATCTAACTTTAATGTTTTACGGTTTATATGGTCTATTACACGTCCTGGAGTACCTATTACAACTTGAACTCCACTCTTTAATGATTTTATTTGTCTATCTATTGGTTGTCCACCGTAAACAGGTAAAGTTCTTACTCCGTGCATATATTTACCTATTTTCTTTATCTCAGAAGAAACTTGTATAGCAAGTTCTCTAGTTGGACAAAGTACTATTGCTTGTAAGCTTTTATCATTTTGGTCTACCATTTCTAGTATTGGTATACTAAATGCAGCTGTTTTTCCCGTTCCTGTTTGAGCTTGTCCTATAACATCTTTTCCTGATAAAATCACAGGTATAGACTGTGCTTGTATAGGAGATGGTTCTTCGAATCCCATTTCTATTACTGCTCTTTTTATATCGTCGTTAATTGGTAAATCTTCAAATTTTATTGTGTTCATATATTGTTTCCTTTCCGTATCAAATTTTCCTTGATCTATCCATTATATAATATTTTTAGGTAATATGCAATTAGTATTTTACCCCTCAAATATGTATAATATTCACGACGATATAAACTTAATCTTGATTTTATAAATCAATATACATTAAAGATAGTGTTGCTATATATGTAAAATATATTGTAAGCATTAATAGTCCTTGCCATCTATATAGTCTATTCTTTTTAATAGTAGGCAATATTAATGTAAGTAATAATAATATCATAAATGGAAAATCCACTTTCATTGTCTGTGATAATATAGGTATATTATTTGGTATGGCTGAAATTCCAATTACAGAAACTATATTTAATATGTTAGCACCTAAAACATTTCCTACTGATATTGCATGATGTTTTTTCTTTATTGCTGTTATAGCTGAAACCAATTCTGGTAAAGATGTTCCAAGGGCGATAACTGTAAGGCTAATTACTCCTTGTGGTATTCCTAAAACCTGTGCTATCTTAACTCCATTGTCTACAAGTAGTTTTGATCCTATTACCATCATCGCCAGCCCAGTTATAAAGAACATACCTATTTTTAATCCTTCTACAAATGCATTATTCTTTTTATTTCTCATTGCTTTATTATTTTCCTTATTATCATCTGCAACACTCTTATAATTGGTATACATATATATACCTAACATTACTAAAAGTATAATTCCATCTTTTCGATTTATATTTCCATCTAATCCTAATAATATCATCGTTATTACTGATATCATGAGTAAAGTAGACTTTGAGAAAAACATTTTTTTATCTACTTTAAATGGACTTATAAATGCTACTAGTCCTAAAACCAGACCGGTGTTACAAATAATTGAACCTATCGCATTACCTAAACTTATAGTTGTATGACCATCTATCGATGCAAATAAAGATACTGTTAACTCCGGTAATGTTGTTGCAAAACTTACTATTGTAGCTCCAAGCATCAATTCAGATATATTAGTTTTCTTTCCTATTATTACTGTGTAGTTTATAAATATATCTGCTCCCTTGGTAATTAGTATAAAACCCATCAAAAACAGTAATACTATAATGAACATAAAATCCCCCCCCCTATATATAAATAGATATTCAAAATTTATATATATATGCTATAGGTTTTTTTAGTTTTACATTAAAAATTTATTGTGTTTTTGTTTAAGCATATAGTGAGGGGGTATCTATATAAATATAAGACGTTAAGATAAAAGTTAATTCTCTTAAAATCGACAAATTTTTAAACAAATATTGTATACAAAATACTAACTTTATGATATGATGGTCTTGTTTAAAAAATATCTAGCTAGATTTTATATATATAACATTAATTTTACAAATAAAATTTAAACCTGACTTAACTAAGGAGGCTATTCAAATGAATGCATGGCAAGGATTTAAAGAAGGTAGATGGACTAAAGAAATAGATGTTAGAGGGTTCATCCAAGCAAACTACACTCCATACGAAGGAAATGATTCTTTCTTAGCTGGAGCTACTGAAAATACTAAAAAATTATGGGATAAAGCTATGGTTTTATTCAAGCAAGAAAGAGATAATGGCGGAACTTTAGACGTTGATGTTAATACTGTATCTCTAATAAATGCTTACGGAGCAGGTTACTTAGATAAAGATTTAGAAACTGTTGTTGGTTTCCAAACTGACGCTCCATTAAAAAGAGCTGTTATGCCATTTGGTGGTATAAAAATGGTTGAAAGTTCTTGTAAGTCTTATGGATATGAATTAAATCCTGAGATAAGTGAAATATTCTCTAAATATAGAAAAACACATAACCAAGGTGTATTCGATGCTTATACTGCTGAAATGAGAGCTGTTAGAAAATCTGGTATAGTAACTGGATTACCTGATGCTTACGGTAGAGGTAGAATAATAGGAGATTACAGAAGAGTTGCGTTATATGGTGTTGATAAATTAATACAAGATAAAAATCATCAAAAAGATACTTTAGACGTTTGTACTATGGATGAAGCTGTTATAAGATCAAGAGAAGAAATATCTGATCAAATAAAAGCTTTACAAGAATTAAAGAACATGGCTATGACTTACGGATTCGATATATCTAAGCCTGCTACTAACTCTAAAGAAGCTGTACAATGGTTATACTTCGGATACTTAGGAGCTATAAAAGATCAAAACGGAGCTGCAATGTCATTAGGTAGAACTTCTACTTTCTTAGATGTATACTTCGAAAGAGATTTAGCTGCTGGAACTATAACTGAAGAAGAAGTACAAGAAATAATGGATCACTTCATAATGAAATTAAGAATGGTTAAGTTCTTAAGAACTTCTGAGTACAACGATTTATTCTCTGGAGATCCAACTTGGGTAACTGAATCAATCGGTGGTATGGGTGTTGATGGTAGAACATTAGTAACAAAGAACTCATTCAGAGTTTTAAACACTCTTTATACTCTTGGAGCATCACCAGAACCAAACTTAACAGTTTTATGGTCTACTCAATTACCAAAAGGATTCAAAGATTTCTGTTCAAAAGTATCTATAGATACAAGTTCTGTTCAATATGAGAACGACGATTTAATGAGATCTTACTGGGGAGATGACTACGGTATAGCTTGTTGTGTTTCTGCAATGAAGATAGGTAAGCAAATGCAATTCTTCGGAGCTAGAGTAAACTTAGCTAAAACTTTATTATACGCTATAAACGGTGGGGTTGATGAAAAATCATTAGCTCAAGTTGGACCAAGATTCGAACCAATAACTTCAGAATACTTAGATTATGATGAAGTAATGGCAAGATTTGAACCATTCACTGATTGGTTAGCAAACTTATATGTAAATACATTAAACGTAATCCACTACATGCATGATAAGTATTCTTATGAAGCATTAGAAATGGCTTTACATGATAGAGATGTATTCAGA
Source organism: Romboutsia sp. (assembly GCF_056995035.1). Classification (NCBI taxonomy): domain Bacteria; kingdom Bacillati; phylum Bacillota; class Clostridia; order Peptostreptococcales; family Peptostreptococcaceae; genus Romboutsia; species Romboutsia sp. The sequence goes on from NZ_JBXKIW010000046.1 coordinate 23,581, forward strand.
ACTATGGCTTGTGGTATAGCTGGTTTATCAGTATGTGCTGATTCATTATCTGCTATAAAGCATGCTAAAGTTAAGACTATAAGAAACGAACAAGGTATAGCTGTTGACTTCGAAATAGAAGGCGAATACCCAATGTACGGAAACAACGATGATAGAGTTGACTCTATTGCTTGTGAATTAGTTGAAAGCTTCATGAACAAAATAAGAAAGAACAAAACTTATAGAGATTCTTACCATACTCAATCAATACTTACAATAACTTCAAATGTTGTTTACGGTAAGAAAACTGGTAATACTCCAGACGGAAGAAGAGCTGGACAACCATTTGCTCCAGGTGCTAACCCTATGCATGGAAGAGACAACAGTGGTGCATTAGCTTCATTAGCTTCTGTTGCTAAATTACCATACGAACATTCTCAAGATGGTATATCTAACACATTCTCTATAGTACCAGGTGCTTTAGGAAAAGATATGTCTGAAAGAGTTAACAACCTATCAGCAATGATGGATGGATACTTCGGAGATGGAGCTCATCACTTAAACGTTAACGTATTTGATAGAGCAACTTTAGAAGATGCTATGGAACATCCAGAGCAATACCCTCAATTAACTATAAGAGTTTCAGGATACGCTGTAAACTTCATCAAGTTAACTAGAGAACAACAAATGGACGTTATAAACAGAACATTCCACGGAAAAATGTGCTAATTATAGAGTCTAAATTCTTACATCAGACAGTTTAATAATCAATAATCAAAGTATATAATTTTTTAGAGTGTAAGTCTCATCAACTTACACTCCTTTTTTTATTTTAAATTTCAATTTTTATTACTCCTTGCCCACTATAATATTTATTTCTTTTATATATAATTTAACTCAATAAATAATTAAATTCTCAAAATTTAAAGTTTCAACGTTGAAGTTTTTGGATATAATATAAAATATTAGAAGTTAATCAGTTCCATAGTTTGTGTAGACATTGTATGGATAATATCATATAATATATTTGTAATTCATTATTGTATACAGTATATTATATATTTAAATAAATTAATTTAAAATCAACTTATGAGGTGAACATTATGATTAAAGGAAGAGTACATTCAATAGAAACATTTGGGACAGTTGATGGTCCTGGAATAAGATTCATACTATTTATGCAAGGATGCCAATTAAGATGTAAATATTGCCACAATAGAGACACTTGGGATACTAAAGGCGGAAAAGAATATACAACAGATGAAATAATCAATCAAGTACTTAAATATTCTTCATATATGAAATTCTCCGGTGGAGGTATAACTGTATCTGGTGGTGAGTCTACATTGCAACCTGAGTTCTTAACTGAATTATTTGCTAAGGCTAAGAAAAATAAAATACACACTTGTCTAGATACTTCTGGATTTGTAAATATAGATATAGTAGATCCAATACTTGATAATACTGACCTTGTTTTACTTGATTTAAAACATATGGTAGAAGAAAAATCTAAAGACTTAACTGGTGTTGGAATTGAAAAGTCATTAAAGTTAGCTAAGCACTTAGATGAAAGAAATATACCAGTTTGGATAAGACACGTTCTTGTTCCTGGTATTACAGATGATCTTGAGAACTTAGAAAAATTAGGACAATTTGTTTCTTCTTTAAATAATGTTGAAAGATTTGAATTATTACCTTATCATACTCTAGGTGTTCACAAATGGGAAAGTATGGGTATAGATTACGAACTAAAAGATGTTGAAAATGCATCTTCTGAAGATATTGAAAAAGCAGTAAAAATAATAGAAAAATTCGGTGTTAATGTATTTAATAAAGCAAAATAATTATTAACATATCAAAAAGGAAGTCTAATTTAATTGGACTTCCTCTTTTTATTAATTTTATGACTTAATTAATAATTATTAAAAAACTAGTCATGCATTTAATCTGTACGATTAGACTATTAATTATTTTATCTAATTAAAACTCTAAATCTTCTACTTCTATATTATCTATTGCATCTTGTATTAATCTTTCAATATCTAAGACACTTTCTGATTTTTCTATTCTATCCAATCTTGGTTTAGTTACTGGTTTCTTAGGAGAAAATACTGTACAACAATCTTCTTCTGGTAATATAGATGTTTCAAATGTTCCTATTTTTTGAGCTATATCTATTATTTCTGTTTTATCCATAGCTATAAGAGGTCTAAATACAGGTATATTTACAGATGCATCTGTACAAGTTAATCCTTGTATCGTTTGAGATGCTACTTGCCCTATACTTTCTCCTGTAACTAAAGCTTCACAGAATCTCTTCTCTGCCACTCTTTGTGCTATTTTCATCATGAATCTTCTTGATATTATAGTCATTTCTTCATCTTTACATTCTAGTCCTATAGCTTTTTGTATCTCTAACATATTAACTTTGTGTAATCTAACCCTTCCACAATACTTAGCTAATATTTTAGCTAAATCTCTTACTTTTTCTTGAGATTTTTCACTTGTGAATGGGTAGCTATGGAAATGTATTGCTTCTAATTCCATACCTCTTTTAGCAACCATCCATGACGCTACAGGACTATCTATTCCTCCAGATAATAAAGACATTGCTCTACCATTAGTTCCAAGAGGTAATCCTCCATATCCAGCAACAGTATCACTATATGCCATAACATGATTTTCTCTTAATTCACACTTTATTTTAATGTCTGGATTTCTAACATCAACTGCTATTCTATCTTTAACTTGAGATACTAAATATCCACCTATATCTAAGCTCATTTCTTGAGAAGTTAATTCAAAACTTTTATCTCCTCTTCTTGATTCAACTTTGAAAGACTTAGCACCTTGTTCTATTTTTTCTTCTAACATTTGTAGTGCTAATTCTTTTAATTTATTATAATCTTTTTCAGCTCTTATAGCTGGACAAACTCCTACTATACCGAATACTTTCTTTACTTCTTCTATTATTTCTTCATAATCATAGTTTTCTAAATCTACATAAATTCTTCCATATTCTTTATATACTTTAAAGTCACCTATTGGCTTTAGCATATTCTTTACATTTTTTATTAACTTATTTTCAAATATGTATCTATTTTTACCCTTTACACCTATTTCTCCGTATTTAACTATTAGTATATTATACAAATGTGTCACCTCTTATTTTTATTTAGTCAAAGCCTAATATATTTAACATTATGTTGATAATTTTGAGCAACGGGCCCGTTTTTTAGGCCATTGGCTGCATGAGCGAATCGAATTTTATCTTCTTCTTATTATCATTCTTAAATCACTTATTGATTCTTTTACTATTTTTACAGCTTCTAATATTTCTTCTTCTGTATTTAAGTCTGATAAACTAAATCGTATAGCTCCTTCTATTTCATCTGGAGTAAGTTGCATTTCATTTAATACATGGCTTCCCTTTTTCTTTGATGAACAAGCAGATCCTGTTGATACATATAATCCTTTTTGCTCTAAATAATGAAGAAGAACTTCTCCTTTTATTCCTCTAAATGAAATGTTTAATATATGGCATACTCCATCTTCTGGAGAATTTAATTTTATATCATCTATATTCTTTACTATCTCATCTTTAAGTAAGTTCTTTAATTTTTCTATTTTTTCTATCTTAGAATCTAAATCTTTACTTATTATGTTTATTGCTTCTCCTAAACCATATATTCCTGGTGTATTTTCAGTACCTGATCTTATTCCTATTTCTTGACCTCCACCTGTTAACATAGGCTTTAATCTATTATTCTCTTTTATGTACATAAATCCAATACCTTTAGGGCCATGGAACTTATGTCCACTTACACTCATAAAGTCTATATTATATCTTGATGGTCTAAAATTAATTTTTGAAAATGATTGCACTGCATCTACGTGTAGATATATTTTTTCACTTAGAGATTTAAGATATTTTCCTATTTCTTGTATAGGTTGTATCGCTCCTACCTCATTATTAACATGCATTATACTAACTAAGCATGTAGTAGGTTTTATAGCTTCTTTAAATTCATTTATATCTATTTTTCCTTCTTTATCAACTTTTAGGTATGTCACTTCAAGTCCTTCACTCTCTAAATCTTTAAGTGTATTTAACACTGAAGGATGTTCTATAGTTGTAGATATTATATGATTTTTTCTTTTTTTGTGTAAATTGACTACACCTCTTATTATAGTATTGTTAGCCTCTGTGCCTCCAGATGTAAAATATATCTCTTTATCCTTGGCTCCTATTGATCTGGCTATATTTTGTCTTATTGACTTTATATTTTTCTCAACTTCAGTACCTTTTCTATGTAGTGAAGATGGATTTGCATAATCTGTATTAAGTGCATAAACTACTTTATCTATCACTTCTTGATATGGTTTTGTTGTAGCACTATTATCTAAATATATCTCCATATATTGCACCAACTTTCTATTCTATGTAACTTTTATATATAAATAGTAACTTTCTAAATTCCTTAGATTATCATTAATCAATTTACTTGTATTTATTGTTTCCAAATTTATAGCTTATTTATCAAAACAATAAAAAAAAATCATATTATACTATATTAATTCTAAATCATACTATATTTAGCATTATTAATGTAAATAATTATAATTTTAAATTCAAAATATTTACATTACAGTTAAAATTCATATCCTTTTATTATACCACTTTCTAATATAATTTTTAACATTTAATGAGTAATATTAACAAATATGTATAATAATTATTACTATATTATATAGTCTATGTATATCAATAAGATATTTTAGATTTTTTTGTAGAATTTTATAATTTTACAATATTTACCTCATAATGTATTGCTTTTTATGTCGAATTTTGATATTATTTATTTAAGGTTATCCCCCTGATAACCTTAGTAAAATCTCTATTCCCAATACCCCTTTTAAATGAGTATTTTTTATTCATTTATAGCCTACTTCACAATCGGAAATGAAGTAGGTTTTATTTTTTTGTTAAATATTTTTATAAAGAGTTTTATTATATAGCTCGGCTATAGTTTTATTTAATCAAAATTCTACAAATAATTTCATTAATATACTTTTTACGTATATAATTAATTAATAATATTTTTTTAAAAAAAACTATTGCTTTTTATGTCGAATTTTGTTATTATTAATACATGGTTATCCCCCTGATAACCTTAATTAAAATCTCTATTCCCAATACCCCTTTTGAACGGATAGACTTTATATCCATTATGTTAAGTTGACAACGGAAGTCAGCTTATCAGAAAAAAAAGAGCTTCCCCGAGCTCTTTTTTTTTATGCATTAATACTTATTCGATTTATATATAACTTATAATCATTAATGCATAATCTTTCCCATGAGCCTTACTTATAGGTTCTTGGTATCTAAATATTAAATCTCAATTAAAAATAATTTGTTATTTCTTAATTTAAAATTTAACACAATAGACCTATATAGGTTTTCTTTGATATAATTTAAATACAATATAGATTAATATATCTTAAAGGAGACTATATATATGATTAAAAAGAAAAAAGTTGCAATAGTTTTTACAGGTGGAACTATATCTATGACAGTAGATAAAAAAATTGGTGCTGCTATACCTACTTTATCTGGAGAGCAAATCATGTCAATGGTAACTAACATTGATAGAGTTGCTGAAGTTGAAGTTCTTAATTTTGATGAAATACCTGGCCCTCATATTACACCGCAGAGGATGATGGAGCTAAAGGATTATGTGAATAATTTACTTATAAGAGAAGATATCGCAGGCGTTGTTGTTACTCATGGCACTGATAGTTTAGAAGAAACTGCTTATTTCTTAGATTTAACTATAACTAGCATAAAGCCAGTTATAGTTACAGGAGCTATGAGAAGTAGTTCTGAGCTTGGATACGATGGTCCTAGCAATTTATCCGCAGCAGTTTGTACAGCTATTTCTAATGAATCTGTTGGTAAAGGTGTTCTTGTTGTCTTAAATGATGTGGTTATGCTAGCTTCTGAAGCTACTAAGACAAATACATTATCATTAAATACATTCCAAGCTTTAGGGTCTGGTCCTTTAGGTATAATAGATTGTAATGAGCTTGTAGTATCTAAAAATGTCAGTTCTAGAACAATTATTGACACTGACAAAGTAGAATCAAAAGTTGCTTTATTCAAAGCTGCAGTTGGAATGGATGCTGATTTTATAAAATTAGCTACTGATAACGGATATAAGGGAATCGTTATAGAAGCTATGGGTAGAGGAAATATACCTCCTCAGATGTTTGAAGGTGTAAAATATGCTAGAGAAAATAATATACCAGTTGTTATAGTTTCTAGATGTCATTCTGGTAGAGTATTTGATAGTTATGGATATTTAGGTTCTGGAAGAGATTTAAGAAACCTTGGGTGTATATTTGGTGGAGATCTTCCAGGTCAAAAAGCTAGGATAAAACTTATGTTAGCTTTAGGAAAAACAGATGATTTAAATGAAATAAAAGATTTATTTGAAAAAGGTATTTATTATTAAATACTTATGAAATTAAATAAATACTTATTAATCAATTTATAAAAACCTCTTTAGAAATCATAATTATGATTTTTAAGGAGGTTTTTCTATTTTATATTTTCCATATCATTCCATTAGCGAGACAAACTTTATAATCAAGTAATCTATCTCCATCTTTAAATCTTACCTTAATAGAGTCTCTTTCTTTTTGTATAATTGTGCCCTCTTTAAATCTCTTATGATATATCTTATCTCCTATGGTTGTATTTTGTATCTCTTTATTAGTTGGAGCTTTTATATCATCAATAAACCTTGATTTAGACACTTTCTTACCATATTTGTTAATCGGGGAACTTATATATAAATTTTCTTCTGCTCTTGTAATAGCTACATACATAAGTCTTCTTTCTTCTTCTATTTGCTCTGTCTTCTTTTTTTCATCATCTATATCATAAGACTTTTCATGCGGAATAGTTCCTTCATTTGCTCCTATTATATATACATTTTTAAACTCTAATCCCTTTGCACTATGCATAGTTGTGAAAATTACACCATCTGTATCTTTTTTGTTTTTGTTGTCTATAAGTTCTGATTTTACTCTTTCTATATGATCCATGTATTCCTGTATAGTTTTAAAATTGGTAGCTGAACTTTCTAGTTCATTTAAGATTTCTACTAGACCATGGGCTTTTATCTTTCTATTTGAGCAGTAATCTAGTATATATCTGTCATAATCTAAACTTGTCCTAATATAAGATATAGCATTCTTAGGATTTAATGTTTTTAAATAACTTAAATCTATTTCTAAATCATTTATAGTCTTTACTTGCTTAGGATGAAGATCACATTTATTTATTAATGCATTTATAAAATCTGATTCTTCTTTTATCATATTTACATTGTCTTTAGAAATATATCTAAAAGGCTTATTTATAATTCTCACCCAATCTTTATTAGCTTTTGGATTTATTCCTATTCTTAAATATGCTAGAATATCTTGTGATGCCCAATGGTCATATATTGTAACTACAGAGTCTTTTACCACAAAAGGAATTCTCATATCCATAAATATATCCACAAGAGCTCTTGATTGTACATTAGTTCTATATATTACTGCAAAGTCAGTATATTCTACGTAGTCTTTTTTTATTTCTTCTAAAATCTCTTTAGCAATGAATACCGCTTCCTCTTCTGAATCCTCTGGAGATACATAATTAACTCTAGCTCCTTCACCTTGACTACACTTTATAACTTTTTCATATCTATTTTCATTTTTTTCTATAAGCCTATTTGCTACATTTATTATTTCATTTTTAGATCTATAATTAATATCTAATAATACCTTTTTAGTATCTTCGAAATACTGTTGAAATTCTAGTAAAAAATCTGGTCTTGATCCCCTAAATCCATAAATACTTTGGTCTTCATCTCCAACTACAAATATATTATTTCTAGGATTAGCTATTAATTTAAGTACCTCAAATTGCACCTTATTTATATCTTGAAACTCATCCACAAGAATATATTTATACACGTTACGAATCATATCTAATGCTGACTTGTTATTTTGTAATAAGTGATATGTTTTTATTAACATATCATCAAAATCAATCTTATTTATCTGATCCTTATGTTCTTCATATAAATTGTAAGTTTTTATAAATTCATCACTACTTAATATTTCAGACTTAAAATCTCTTTTCTCCATTAATTCATTTTTCACATATGATATTTCGTTTATAACTTGACCTACAGTTTCATCATCATCTGCATTCTCTACATTCAGACTCTTAAGAATACCTCTTAAAACTAACCTCTTTGACTTTTCATCAAAGATACTGTCTATGTTATATTTTTCAAAATATCTTAAAATCCTAAAAAATACAGAATGGAATGTTCCATATGTAACCTTATTCATTCTATAGTCTTTACTTAAGCTTAATGCTCTATTTTTCATTTCTATTGAAGATGCCTTAGTAAAGCTTATTGCAAGTATGCTAGTCGGCTTTATCTCTTTATTTACAACCATATTAGCAATTCTATATGTTATTACCCTAGTCTTACCCGACCCAGGACCTGCAAGCACCATACAAGGTCCATCTATATGATTTACCGCTGTTTGTTGATTCTCATTTAATTTATCTACACTTATCATAAACTACCACCTTGAAGTATTATTTGTTATTATATATCCAGTTTTTACACCTTAGAGTTAGATATAATTTGTTATTTATATTAATCTTACTTATGTTTTTAAATATATTTAATTGATAGACTTGAATAATCTAGTTCATGTATAGCTAAATACTATTATAATATAGATATACTAAATCCTATTAAACTCTTTAAAGAAAATTTATCCTTTTATGATTGTAAACTAAAAAACTTAGAAAAATACATAGAAATTAATAGATAAGATATCCTATGCACAAAAGAAAGCGTTGAGTTATGTAAGTAATTCGTATGTAGTCAAATCCTTTGTATAACTATTTAATTCAAAAATAGCTAAAATTCTTATATAAAAGATTTAGCTCCTTAATAATTATTTTTACTATATCGCATAAAAAAAGACTATCGATTAATCGATAGTCTTTTACTGGCGGAGAAGGAGGGATTCGAACCCTCGCACCAGTTACCCAGCCTATACCCTTAGCAGGGGTACCTCTTTAGCCACTTGAGTACTTCTCCAAGTTGTATTTCTTTATAAGTAAATTATACTATTAATATTTAGTTTAGTCAACGCTTAATTTATTAAAAAGTAAATTTATTTCCTAAATTCTCAGTTTAAATCATATAAAACATATATTATATATTAATCAACTGAAAGTAATGTATTTGCATCAGTTACTTCCTTAATAATTTCATCCGTGTTCTATAATTTAAATTTATTTATTATGATTGAAGACGGTTGCGCTAAAACTAAGTCAACAACTAATGTACATACTGTTAGTTAAATATAAAAAGATTAGCTAATATTAGCTAACCTTTTTAGTTTATATGTTCATGATAATGTGCATGCTCACAACTAAACTCATCTTCATGAACATGATCACGTCCCACTCCATTAACATGCTCATGAGTATGCATAAATGAAACTTGTAGTTTTTTATTTATAGGATTAACTCCAACATAAGCATTAACTCCAAACACTTCTTTTAACATTTCTGACGTTATTACTTCTTCTACAGTTCCAAATTTTGTAACTTGCCCATTTTTCATTACTACTAAATAGTCACAATACATAGAGGCTATATTCATATCATGTATAGCTGACAATGTCGTTATATTAAGGCTTTTAACTAAATCCATAAGCTGTATTTGATAACCTATGTCTAAATGATTTGTAGGCTCGTCTAATATCAAAAAATCTGTATTTTGAACTAAAGCTCTAGCAATTAATGTTCTTTGTTTTTCTCCCCCCGACAACTTTGAGAAACTTCTATCACTATAATCATCTAGCCCTACCTTTTTTAGCATATCTTTAACCATTTGTAAATCATTTTTAGAATAATCTTCAAACATAGATTTATATGGATAACGTCCCATTTTTACTATCTGCTCAACAGTAAAATCAAATTGAGAGCTACCTTCTTGTGCTAAGACTGCAATTTCTTTTGCACATTCTTTATCTTTCATACTAGATAATTCCTTATCATCTAATCTAATGCTCCCACTCGATGGTTTATGAAGCCTATATATGTTTTTAAGTAAAGTAGATTTTCCACATCCGTTTGGTCCTATAACACCTATAAACGCCCCTTTAGGAACATCAAAAGAGATGCCTTTTAATATTTCCTTTTTATCTATACTAAATCTTAGATTTTCAACTTGGACTTTTTTCATTAATCCTTTCCTCCGAATTCATAATTTTTCTTAGAAATTAGGTATAAGAAGAACGGTCCACCAACTAATGAAGTTATTATTCCTATTGGTATTTCTATCGGAGGGAAAAGCGCCCTCGCTACAACATCTGATAGTATCAAGAATATTGACCCTACTAAAGATGAAAGTATTATAAGTTTTTTATGGTCACTTCCCGCTATCGTTCTACATATATGTGGAACTACAAGACCTATAAATCCTATAGCACCAGTTATGGCAACCAATGTTGATGTAAGGAATGTAGCTAGTATTAATATTACTGATTTTACAAGCTTTACATTTATACCAAGTATTATTGCATTGTCATCTCCAAGAAGTAATATATCTAAAGATTTAGACATTACAAATGCTACCATCATAACTATAACTAACACTATAAATGGAAGTAATAATACCTCCCATTTTGCACCGCCTAAACTACCTATTGTCCAGAACAATGCACTCTTTGCTTGATTAGAATTATCTGCTGAGTATATAAGTAAGTTAGTAAGTGCAGAGAATATTGTAGATATTGCCATCCCTGAAAGTACCAACCTTGTTGTAGATGTAGTTTTACCCATTTGAGTACCTATTGCAAATACTAAAACTCCAGATATCATAGAACCGATAAATGCTCCAGTAGTTATACTATTTATTCCAAGTGTAGATATTCCACCAAGTACTATAACTGCAACAGCACCACAAGATGCTCCAGAAGATATACCTAATATATACGGTTCTGCTATTGGATTTTTTGTCACACATTGCATAAGCACACCGCAAATAGCAAGACCCGCTCCACATATAGCTCCTAAAAGAACTCTTGGAAATCTTATTTCCCATATTATATTCTCAAACATAACATTCCAATTCATTTCAAACATATTTTCATTTGACAGCTTATTAAGTAATACCTTGTAAACTACTCCAGGTTCTATATATGTACTACCTACAGCTATTGCACCTATTATTGCAGCTAGTAAAACAACGCTAAGTGCTAAAGTCCAAAATAAGAAACCTTTCTTTTTAGAAAGGTTCTTAGTATTTTGTGCTACTACTTCCATTACTTACTTTCTCCAAAGAAGTATCCATGCATTTCTTCTACAAGTTTAGCATTTCTAATACCTGGAGATAAATCTGCTAATTTTACAACATGTATTTTATTATTTTTTATAGCTGATACATCTTTAAGTGCTGGATGGCTCTTTAAAAAATCTATTTTATCTTGAACTGGTTCCCCTGCCATAAAATCAGTTACTAATATAACTTCAGGATTCTCTGCTACTATACTTTCCCAAGAAACATTTATATATGGCTTATCTGCGTCCTTACCAAATACATTTTTCCCTCCTGCAAGATCTATTAAGTTATTTGCAAGCCCTGCACCTACTATCATAGCATCATTTTCACCTGAATCATAAACCATCATCTTAACTCTGTCTTCTTCTTTAATGTCTCCAACTTTATCAGTCACAACTTTTATATCACTTTTCATTTTATCTATAACTTCTTTAGCCTTATCTTCAACTCCAAATATCTTTCCTAATAACTCAAAATCTTCATAAACTGTTTCTACTGTTGCATCTGCTGTATAAGCTTTTGCCATAAACGGAGTTATATCTTTTTTTATAAGTTCATCAGGTGCTCCTGTAGTTTGTTCACTTATAGAAGAGTCCCATCCACTAACAAAGTCTGCACCAGTAGCCATAAATCCTTCTTTTGATACAGAGTGATTTTCTCCTATTTCAAGTTGAGGTATCTTATCATATTCTTCTTTAAATTCTGGTAATATTGGATTATCTAAAAGAGCAGTTCCAGTTATTCTATCCCCTAAATCTAAAGCCAGTAGCATCTCAGTCATAAATTGCGATAATGTAACTGCTTTTTGACGTGGAGTCTCTACTTTAACGTCATAATCTTTCGCTGCATCTGAGTATACAAACTCTACTGGTTTGAAGTTACTTGCTTCAACCTTAGTTTCTGTTTTTTCACCATTTTCTTTGTTTTTAGATGAACACCCTACAACATTTAAAGTTAATCCTGCTATTGCTAATACTACTAAAAATCTTTTTAAACTTTTACTTTTTACCATAATATTTTCCCCCTCAAATTTTCGTATTGCTTGATATTTACATAAAATAAAAAACCATGAAGTTATATAAGGGCACAATAAATACTCCTCTTAAAATATAAACCTTCATGGTTTTGATTTAATTTCTTAATTAAATTATTTTCATTATCTAATTCTTATGCATGAGTATGTTCATGGTCATTTGTGTGAGCATATCCATGTTCATGTGTGTGTCCGTGGTCATGGCTATGAGTCCCTGTAAATCCATCTTCATGATTGTGGTCATGTCCTTCACCATTTGTGTGGTCATGTCCTTCACCATTTGCATGGTCATGTTCATGTCCGTGGTCATGTGTATGTACATGATCTTCATGATCATGACTTCCACAACAATCGTCTCCTCCGTTTCCACAACATCCATTTATATGTGGATTATGGTGAAATCTAAAATTATTTCTTCCTAACATAGTCGCCCCTCAAATGTATGATAAGCGCTTTGAAATGCTTCGATATCTCTTTACCAATTTAGTATACATTCCAAAATTTTCCAAGTAAATACCTTTTATACTTTACAGAAAATTTAATTTTATACAAAATAATAGATTTTTATATTTTTTTTAGTATTTTTCTATTTCTTTTTTATTGAATTTATCTTATTGTATTTCTTTTTAAAATAAAAATATAATAAATTATTTATTTTTATTTAATTGTAAAATCTTTTATATTTATATGATATTTTGTCTTATATTTTAAGTTGAATAATCTATATATTTATTTTATACTTTAATTGTTAGTACATATTGATATAAATTAAGTATTTGAAAATACTTGTAGAAAGTCAGAAGACTCCATTCTTCTGGCTTTTTTTATTTCTATTATGAAAAGTTAACATTTTAGTTTATATTCTACTTTCCCCAAAAGTAAGAATCTTACAGATTTTAAAGATGAGCTAAATGCTCATCTTTTTTCTTTTCAAGTTTATATATTGGAATTGAAATGCCAACGAAAGTTTATGCTATCAAATTCTTAGTATATAAAAAAGAGGATAGATTTTTAATAATTTAATCTATCCTCTTTCTTATTATATATTTACATATGTTTTTTAGCTTCTAGTAACATCTCATTAGCTTGTTTCATATATTCAATAGCCTTTTCTATGCTATTAGCTGTTTCTTCTTTTCCTATAGCTCTAGCTTTATCTACCCACTCTCTAAATCCTTCTTCATGAGTTTCATTGTGATTTACCCAGTGAAGTAATAATATTTTCAAAGTTTTTTCATCTTTATTTTCTATACTATCTCCGTGAGAATGTGGATGTACATGGTCATGTGCATGTCCATGTTCGTGGTCATGATCATCTGCGTGATGGTATCTTACTGTATCATTATTAAATAACATTATTTTTCCCCCATTATTTTATATTAAATTCCTTTTTAATTACTTTTATAGAATCTTTAACAAGTAATGCTAGAGGTTTATTTTCTAGCCCTACTAACTCTATGTTTTCTGGCATTATTGGTAACAGTATCTTCAAAGCTTCACAATCTGCTACAGCTTCACTTATTTTACACGTTACTTCTCCCATCATAGAATTTGGCATTACTGCTGATATAGGTGCCACTACTATATTTGCTTTTTTTACTGATGTTATAATGGCATTTTCTCCTGTTGCTCCTTTGTTAGCATGAGCTTTCATCATTGCACTAGTTGCAATTGAATTTGTACCCAATGCATATATATCTATGTATGTAGGTAATTCTTCTCTCAAATTGGATACTACCTGAGCACCTATTCCTCCACCCATTCCATCTATTACTGCTATTATCATATGTTTCTTCCCCTAATATCTCTTTTAGTCATTTTTATTAATTGTAAAGTTTATAATTACTACTCTTCTGATATTATTATCTTATGGTCCATTAATCTTATTTCTTTTATCTTTCCATCTACTATTTTTTGATCTCCTAATAAATCTGTTAAATAAACTTTTCCTTCAAGCGGATCTACACTTACTACGTTCTCCATAACTCTTTCTAATTTATCATCTTTTAATACATATGCTGCTGATTCACACATACTGATCCCCTCCATAATTTTCACTTTATTTGTTTTTTAGTATTATTTTTTATATTATTTAATTGTTTATCTTTCTTAAATTCTATCAAATAATATTCTTTTAGTAAACGTTTTTTCATATAATCAAAAAGAGGCTTCTTCATGTATTTCAATACATTAAAGAAACCTTCATGATTCCAAAATTTACTATTTATTTATACTTTGAGTATATCACTTTGATTTACATAAAGTCAATTAATTTTATCTTTTTTTGTTATACTCATCACTTACATATTTTTCATATAAACTTTTTGTTATGTTACATTCATACTCAGTTAAATCCTCTTCTATAAACTCCACATTAAAATGTTCCTTTATTCCTTGGATTAAGTTTTTTTCAAGTTCATCTACATCTAATTTTATATTAGTTTCATTTTCTATTCCACTAGCTTTTTTAGCCGTAAAGTTTATTAATCTCTCTTTTCTTTCTAGACTTTCTGTTTTTATAATCTCAAACAGTTTATTTACATCAAAATCTAGTATTATAGAACCATGTTGCAATATAATTCCATCTTTTCTACTTTGAGCACTTCCTACTACTTTCTTTTTATTAATAGAAATTTCATAAGATGCATGTGCATTAAAACATGCAGCTGATAAATTTTCTCTTTCTATTTTTTCCCCTTTATTTAACTCATCTGTATATACTCCACATAAATTTAAACCTTTTACTAAACCTTCACTTATAAACTTATATGATTTAGTTATACTACTATCCATCAGAGGATTATTTTCTCCAACTATTATGCTATATGTTAATTCATTGTCGTGAAGTACTGCTCTTCCTCCTGTAATTCGTCTTACACAATCTACATTGAGTTCCATACATTTATCTAAATCTATTTCATCTTCAAGCTTTTGAAAATATCCTATAGTTATACATGCAGGGTCCCAATTATAAAATCTAAGAGTAGGTTTTACTTTACCTTCTTTATGTGCAATCATTATAGCTTCATCAATTGCCATATTCATTGCTCCATTATATGATTTGCTTCTTATTACTCTCCACTTGTCCATATTCCTATCCCCCTAGATTCGTTTCCTTTATAGCAAGTTTTATTTCATCTTCATTTAAACTTCTTGAGTAATTATAAATAGTACTTCCAGGCCTTTCATTATAATAAGGTCTATTACAATTTTTACATCCTCTTATCTCAAAAGGATATCCACTTTCTATATCTTTTCTTATTTCATTATCTAAATTTATATTTTCTACATATCCATTTTTAAAAATAAAATTATCACCTGTATATCCTTTATTTATCATGTACGTCATAAGTTGAACTCTTCTATAACTTTGTATAGGAGGTTGACTTATTTTCTCCATTTTAGTCCCCCTAACAGGAGTAAATGCAAACAAGCTTACAGTTACATTGCTCTCTTTTAAATATATGTACAGGTCATGTATATCCTTATGAGACTCCCCTAGGCCAACGATTATATGAGTACTTATCTTACCTTTATATTTATGAGCCATACTACTTATAAAATCTAATTTTTCTTCGTAATTATTACCTTTTATATTTTCATATAACTCTTTATTTGCTGCATCTATAGCTATTCCTATTTTATCAACGCCATACGAGAAGAATCTTTCAATATCTTCACTTTTTTCAAGTTTAGCAGATAAAGATATTGGAATATTTATTTTATCTTTAATATAAGATATAAATTCTTCCACTGTTTCATGTGCATCATTACTTGCCATAGATTGAATACACATTCTCTTTATATTTTTATCTTTATAACCTTCAAATGCTTTCAAAATATCTTCCTTAGAATATTCAGGCCAAATTACCCTTGAAAGCTTGTCCTTCCTTGCACTACTTTCTGTTGACTGAGAACAAAATGCACATTTATTGCTACACTGGTCTCCAATCATTATATATGCAGTTGTCGGAGGTATATCACTTTTCTTATTTAATAATCCAAGCTCTATTGCAGTTCCCAAAGATAATCTAATCATAGTACACAACACTCCTTAGTTTCTAATGTATTCATATTCATCTCTATTGCTTTGTTCTTTGCACTTCTAGAGGGTAGTACTATCTTGTTAACTCCACACATTAGTGCTAACTCATCTAAATCTTTTCTATATTGCCCTCTAGGTCTCATACATCCTAAATTAATTTCTGTATTAGGTAGATTAATTCTAGCTTCACAAAGAACATCTGCTACTTTATCTAAATCTGGCGGACTTACATTTTCATATTCAGTATTTTTTGTTGGTATTAATACTATGAACGTGACTTTCTTAGGTGAATTTTCTGATAAATAATTTATGATTTCGTACTCCCCTTTGATTTCTCCACCTTTTAAACCTATGCATATATGTGGTGCAACTTCTGTATTTTCTTTTATACTTTCATATACTCTTATATAATCGTCTTTTGTTTTATCAATTTTGTATACTTCTTTTATAGTGTCTTTATCGAATACTAAATCAAAAGATACTATATCAATATACTCACATACTGTTTCAATAGTTTCTTTACTCATGAGACCTAAATGAGCATTTAATTTATATCCTTTTTCTTTAAGCTGCTTTATTGTGTCTAGATGTCTATTTATCGGAACATCTCCTTCAAAACTGCATCCTCCACTTAATAGTATACTAGTTATATTTTTTGATTCTATTTTAGTATCATAATCATCTATAGGTGTCATATTTTTCAAGTAGTTCCCATTACAGTGGGCACAACTTAAATTGCATCTATCATTAGTAGTACTAATAGCTAATGTTTCATTTGGGTATGAGAACTCTATCTTATTTCCAAAATTACTATTTTTAATGCCCATAGCTCTTTTCATTTTAGAAGTTAATTTCATAGTTTACCCCTCCAATAATGTCTTAACAGTAGGGAATTGTTCTATATTTGTATGAGGTAAGAAACATGCTGATATAAATTCATCCATATAAGACGGATAGACACTTAGCTCAACATACGTCATTTCATTTCCTATCTCTTTTAACTTATTTTTTGCACCCTTGCTTATTAAAGCAAGATAAGCACCAACTAAAGAACTGTTTCCTATATACGAAAATTTTTCTCTATCTATATCTGGAAGTAATCCTATTAGAATTGAATTTTCAATATCTAAGTTATTTCCTATTCCTCCAGCTATATAAACTTTGTCTATAACGCTAAAATCCATCCCTAAGCTTTCTATAAGAGTTGCAGCACCTGAATATATTGCTCCCTTTGCTCTTATAAAATTATCTATATCAATTTCAGTTACTGTTATATCATTTTCTAAGTTATGCTCTTC
This sequence comes from Romboutsia sp., assembly GCF_056995035.1. Taxonomy (NCBI): domain Bacteria; kingdom Bacillati; phylum Bacillota; class Clostridia; order Peptostreptococcales; family Peptostreptococcaceae; genus Romboutsia; species Romboutsia sp. The sequence goes on from NZ_JBXKIW010000046.1 coordinate 41,371, forward strand.
TTTAAATGCTAATACATATTCTCCTATTTCATATTCATTAAATCTAACTCTTTCATTTTTTAAATCTCTATGTATCTTCCCTCTTCTGTCTATTATTCCTGTAAGTAACATTTTACATATTAAATCTATTATTCCTGAACCACATATCCCTAGAGGTTCACTATCTCCTATTATTGTAAGTTGTGGTTTTAAAGTTTCTTTATCTATATTAACTTTTTCTATAGCACCATTTGACGCCCTCATTCCACAACTTATTCCTCCACCTTCAAATGCAGGACCTGCAGAACAAGCACAACTCATCATATAGTCTTTGTTACCAAATACTATTTCACCATTAGTTCCTAAGTCAATAAATAGTATGTTTTCTTCAGTTGCCCAAATGCCTGCTGATAATGCTCCGGCTGTAATGTCTCCTCCTACATAACTTGCTACAGATGGAGCTAGGTAAACGTATGCACTATTATTAACATTCAGTCCTATATCTTCGCCCATTAGCTTTGGTGATTTTAAAAATGGTGGTATGAATGGTTCTTGTCTTAAATAATCTGTATATACTCCTAAGAACAAACTAGACATAGTTGTGTTTCCTGCTATCACAAGAGTTACTACATTGTCTTTATTTATATCGTTTCTTATGTATAGAGACTCTAGTAACGGATTTATTGTTTCATCTATTACTGCTTTATTTAATTGTTCTAATCCGTTTTTCTTTGTTGAGTATATTATTCTATGTATAACATCTGCTCCATATTTTATTTGTGCATTTCCTGACGATGCTTTATCTACAACTTCTTTAGTATATAAATCTACTAAACAAACTACTACTGAAGTTGTACCTATATCTATAGCAACTCCATAAAGTTTATCTTCTGTGTTACCTTGCTCTATATTTAATATTGTTATTTTATTTTTCTTTTTTACATAAGTTATTGTTACTTTAAAATTACTTCCTCTAAATATTACAGGGAGCTTTCTAAGTAATTCTAGCTTGAAATCTATTTCATCAAATCCTAAATTATTTCTTACATGTCTTTCTAATCTATCTACATCACTTATACTATCATCGATAGTCGGCTCATCTAGCTCTATATAAGTTTTAACTATATTTGTTTTGAATTCAAGATTGTGTGTTTCTATTATATTTTTAGCTCTATCAAAAATTTCCTTATCCTTCTTCTTGTCACTGCCTTCTATTTTCATACCATGCATAGACGATGATAATTTAGAAGGAACTTCTATTTCTATATCTTCTATTACATTCGTATTACATGCTAATATGTATCCCTGTTCCCATTCTTCATCTTTTATATGTAGTGTTTTTTTAGTATCTACTTTTCCTTTTAATAATTTTACTTTACACTTTCCACAAGATATATTTCCATTACATGGTGCGTCTATAAATATATTGGAATTCCTTGCAACTTCTAATAATTTATCCCCTTTGTTACAGTAAACTTCTTTATTGTGTGACTTAAAATTAACTTTTATCATATCCATTCCCCCCAATACTTTTTTCTAATATAATTTTACCATAAATTAACTTATAAGTACTTAAATTCATCCTATTATAAATCCTTTTTAATATTTATCCTTTATTAATTTATTAAATGTATATGTTATAATTTTATAAATTTAAATACCTATACTAATCAAAAAGAGTATAGTAGATTTGTGTGCGATCAAATCTACTATACTCCTTGTTTATACTACTCTAATCCTGCTTCATAAGCATCAGCGCTTAATAAATTTTCTACTTCATCAGCATCTGATAACTTGATTTTTACTATCCATGCATCATATGCATCTTCATTTATATATTCTGGTTCATCATCTAGCTTTTCGTTTATTTCAACTACTTCTCCAGATATAGGAGCTATTAAGTCAGATGCAACCTTTGAAGATTCAACAACTCCAAATTCTTCACCTAAAGTTAATTCATCTTCAACTTCTGGCATTTCAACAAACAATACTTCTCCTAATTGATCTTGAGCAAAATCAGTTATTCCTATATAAGCAAATTCACCTTCAACCTTTACCCAAGTATGTTTATTTGAATATTTTAAGCTTGGTATAACTTTCATATTTATCCCCCTAATATTCTAAATTACATTACACATTCCATAGATAATGCTGGATGACCTTTTTCTTCTAAGAAAGCTAATACTCCCTCAGAATCATTAGCTATAGTTTCATCACATATCATATCTGTGAAGTTTTCTATACCAGTCAGTTCTAAAACACTAGCATTTAATTTTTCAGCTACGTATTCTTTTAATTCTTTTGGCATCCATACTATTCTTTCTGGTCCACCTTCAGCATAAGCAAACTTTTTAGAAGATATAAAGTATCTTCCATGACCCATGAATCCTGGAGTTTGAACTCCTCCACCTGTCATAGAAGCAAGTTCACCGAATGTCATACCAACTGGAGTTATTCCTGAGAATTCTCTGTTAACTATAACGAATCCGTTTGCTTCTGGCATTATACCACATATACATTCGAAGCATCCACATGAAGTCATAGGATCTTCTAATATAGAATATAATGTAACACTTTCAACAGCACCTTGAGATATTTCAGATACTGTTTCATTAACTGATGCCCATATTCCTGTTCTGTCATCTAAACATTCACCCTTAACTATTGGTTGGCATGGTCCTGTTGGATCTAATTCTTTAGTAGCTTTAGCATCTAACCAGCTAACAGCTCCACAAAGTCCAAGTCTTTCAGGAGTAACAACACAAACGTGTGCTGGAGCGAATGATTGACAAAGGTTACAAGAATAGAATTCTTCAACACTTTCATCAACTAATGAAGCTAATCTTTCATCTCTCTTACCGTATCTAGTTATAGCTTCACCTTTTAATGCAGATACTTTCTCAGGATCTGTTATTATTGTAACTTCGCACTTATCAACAACAGATTCAAATTCATCTAACATCTTAGCATATAAAACTTCTCCTATATGTTCTAATCTAAATCCTTTTTCGTAAGCATCTTTAGATATTCTTATCCAAGACATATCTCTTTGACCAACGTGCATTATACCTTCTATATAGTTTAAGAAGTAATGTAAACGTCTTTCTAAAACTGGTTCAAAGTCGTCTTGCATTGTTTTACCAGCTATTTTAACTACTATTGCAAGTGGTAATCTTACAATACCATCTGCTTCTATTTCATCTATATTTGGACCAACAACTTCTATTTTGTGGTCTTCAACTTCACTCATTTCTTTCTTAATAACTAATTCCCAAGCTTCAGTTTTATTTCCACCAAACTCAGCAAACATGTCGTTCTTTCTTATTCTTTCACCTTCAAATGCAGCTGCAAATGATACTGGTATTGGTATTTCAGTAACTTTTATTTTTATTCCCCTAGCTTCTAAAGAAGTAGCTACAAACTTGCTATAATCTTTTTGAGTTAATAAGTTCATTGGAACTTCTAAAACTGTTTGATCAGTTATAACTGGGAATCCTAAAGCTATTGCTCCAGCTCCACAAGATACAATTAATTCACTTAATGGTCCAAATGCATTAACAAATGCAGGAACTCTCTTAGCAGTATACTCTAATAATCCTGGTAAATCTCCTGGAGTTAATCCTCCGAATATTAAAGCTGCTCTTACTGCAACTGATACTACGTGTATAACAGAAGTTACATCATATCCTAATGGTATAACTCTTAGTTCAAGACCCATCTTAACCCCAGCTTCTGTAGCTTGATCTATTACGTTTCCAACTAAGAAAGTTAATAAACCTTTAGATTGGTAGTCTTTTATAACTTTAGCTGCAGTTTCAGCATCTGGACATTCTCCAAGTACAACTGCAACCCCTGGTATATCTCCAGTAACTAGAGGTACCCCTAGTGATCTTATTATAGGGTCAGTTATATGACCTGCACAAGGCTCACTATATGGAGCTTCCATAGTTGAGTATTTTAATGCTTCTATAACTTCAGCTGCAAGAGCTGTAGCTAAACCAGAATTAAAAGCATGCTCTAATAAATGCGTTCTATTTATTAAACTTTCTATTATTCCAAGAGCCACTTCTAAATCAGCTAATGAATTCATCTTTTGTCCTGTAGCTGCATATATACATGGTAATGAATATGCTGTGTCAGGGAATGCCACCTTATGGTCTCTTCCATGTTTTTCTATCGCTTCACTTAATAACCCTTTAGCTAGTGCTAAAGCTTGATCTGATCCATTAAAAATCGTATTATATAAATTCACTCTACTTCCCCCTTTTAAGCTTCTTATATATTTTTATAGTACATAGAAAACTATGCTATATTTAAAGTTTATTAAGTATAGTTTCCTATATGTACTTCAAACGTTATTTTGGGATTATGCGTTAAATACAAATCCACCTTCGTTTAATTCTAAGTAAGAATCTGCGTATAAAGAAGCTCCATTTATTATGTCACAAGACTTTATAGTTCTCATTAATTCTTCATCACATGGATTTATTATAGCTGAGCTAAATCCATTTGCCATTGCCATAGCTAAGAATGCACTGTCTAAAATAGGTCTTATATGCTTTGGACATCCATTAGATACATTAGATAATCCTCCTGTAGTTAATAATCCCATTTCAGTCATCATTCTTATAGCTTCTAAAACTTCTACTTGCTTATCTTGCATTCCTTTTATAACTAAGCATAATGGGTCAAATAACATATCTTCTGGTTCTAATCCTGCCATTAAACCTCTTTCTAACATTTCTTGGCAGTAAGCCATACGCTCATCATTATCTCTTGGAATACCTTCTTTAGCACATAAAGCTATAACTTTAGCTTCATATTCCCCTGCTAAATCTATTAAATCTATTCTTCCACCTGCATCTGCAGAGTTTATTATTGGTTTTTCATGAGTTCTATCATATACTTTAAGACCAGCTTCTATAGCTTTTCTATTAGCAGTATCAAGTGCTAATGGAACATTGTTAAATTCTTTTTGAAGTAATTGAACTCCCCAAGCCATTAACTCTTCTCCATCTCTTTCTGCAGGTCCTATGTTGAAATCTATATAGTGAGCTCCAGCTTCTAATTGCTCTTGAGCTCTCTTTAATATTGGTGCTGGATCTCTTTCAGCTAATGCTTTTCTTATTGCTGGTGATATACAGTGTATTCTTTCACCTATAATCATAAACTTTTCCATTGTATTTATCCCCCTTTTTGTTTTAGATAGTCTAATAAGTTGTAAACTATTTAAGCGTTTGCTAAAGCTTGATCTTGCTTAGCTTTGTATTCTCTTAAGAACTTAGGTAATTCCATAGATTCTTCTGTACCTATCACTACATTCCATCCTGGTAAGCACTCTTCTATATCACCTTTAAGAACTGCAACTTTACCTGGTATTATTAAATCTCTATTCTTAGTCATTTCACCAACATTTGATTCTTTTATAAAGTTAGCTATTGAACTTCCGCCAAACTTACCTGCAGACCAAGCTGTAAGAACTGAGTATCCTCCAGCATCTGGTATTGCTAACCATACTGGTACTTTAGATCTTTCTACGTCTCCTGATACTATGAAGTAAGTTAATGCAAAGTCAACAGTAACTATTACTGGTGAATTTTCATCTGGGTTATTTATTGGATAAATTTTTGGTTCAACTCTCATTGGTTTTTGTGGGTCAGTGTATATGTTTTGTCTTAATGCAAATAATGATAATGCTTTTGCATAATCTATATCATCTATTACTATTATAGAACCATACTTAACTGTAAACATTGATGATAATGCAACTTCCATCATTGGTTTTTCCTTTGATAGTTTGTTTGCAAATACTATTGATGGGTATCCAAATGTTCTATCTTGCTCTTTTAAAGCTATTCTTCTAACTTGAACAGCATTCGTAAATGTATCTTTTATATTTTCTCCAGTTACATCTAATATTAATTCTCTATATCCTGCAGCTTGAACTAATTCAACTGTAGCATATAATTCTTCTAAACTAGATGCTTTAACTCCTAGAGCTAATTTATCTTCTTTAACTACTTCTATCATTTCTTTGTAGTTCTCTTTAGTAGCACCATATACTACTGGTTTTTTATCTTTTAATATTTCAACCGCTTCTTTAGCTATGTCTGCATCTTCACATACTAATATGTAAGCTAAATCTAATCCGCTATCTTTAACTCTATTTACTACTCTTAAGAATCCTTCTTTATTTTCGAAGTATTCTATAAGTGCCATTTCAGCTTTCATTTCTTCGCCTATTCTTACATAGTCAACAGCTTTTATGTTAGCTAATTTAGCATCTACTTGTTCATCAGTCATACATTCACAGAATGCTACAGCGTATCTGTTTCTGTTTACTAAAGTTTTTTCATGTCTGAATAATACAGTTTCTGCTCCTAATTCATATTCAGAATTTCCAGCTCCAACTTTTATACCTCTCATTAATGGTGCAGTCGCCTCTGATAATTTTGCTAATGCATCATCTGACATATGTGGACACTTACTTACTTCTACAGCTCCTGAAGCAACTTTCATACAGAAAGCCATACAAGTTGGAAATCCACAGTCCTTACAGTTTTTCTTTGGTGTTAATTTAAATATATCTAAAGCTTTTAATGCCATGATTTTTTCCCCCTAACCTTACAATTTAATTAAGCTAATGCACTAACTAATTCTTTTACAGTTTCTATTGATTCTGGATGACGAAGTATAACTGCATTTGCCCCACCAACTAAAGAACTTACTGCAGTTGATATTTCCATTGCTATACCTCTTTTTTCTACACATCCCCAAGTTGGTTCATCTTCTACACTTGCTATAGATTCTTTAACATTCCAAGTTTCAAATGAAACAGGAGTTATTATAGGCATTTGTAATGTTTTATCATTTTGACCAAATGCAGCAAGTCTAATTCTATCCATAGTTGATGCAACATACTCATATCCATAACCAACAGCTGAACAACCAACGTTCATAACTACATTTTCAGATTTTACTCCTAATTGACCTAATAATACGTTTAATTGTTTAGCTAGGTTTATATCAACAGAAGATTCCGCTGATATCTTGTGGCTATAAGCCATAGTAGCTGCTGCTCCTACTGCTTTATAGTTATCTTCAGTAGCTGATAAGAATAAACAGTTATGTCCATCTACAGCTTGAGCTACTTTTTCAAATAACTTTCCATCTTTTTCATGGTTTCCACATCCAGCTATTACTATTGGTAAACTAACAGCTTCAGCTACTTGTTTAACTACTTCAGCACATTCCTCTGGAGTTTTGTTTAATCCATTTGGATCTGCACTTTCAAGCTTTAAGCATATGAAATCTGCACCTGTATTTTCTTCAACGTGCTTAGCCCATTTAACTGGACAATTAGCAACTTCTTTATACATTTCTTTGAATGAATCAGTCCATCCATCTGGATAAACATCACTTATTTCTATTCCTACTTTTTGAGTGTTTCCAGCTTCTCCATCAAAGCTATAGAAAGGTAGCACATTTTCTCCACCTATTTTTATCGTTTTTTCTCCTGTTCCTACTTCTACTTCTGATATCTTACCAGAATATTTTTGAACAGACATCTTAAATGCCATAGTTTTTTCCCCCTTAAGCCTATTTTAATTCTAATTTAGCTATTATATTACTTATTGCCACTTTAGATTTTGAATCCTCAGGTAATTTAACTAGCGGTATGCCTGAAGAGTCATATTCATATATCATTTCATCCATAGGTACTACACCTATAAGATTTAGATTATGCTTATCAATTTCCTCTTTTATGCCTTCATTTAATATTCCATTAGGTACTTTATTCACTATTAAGTATATTTCTCCTACACTTAATTTAAGATCTCTCGCTAAATCTCTTATCCTAGCAACAGCTTGAACACTACGTCTTGAGCAGTCACTAACTAATAGAAGTTTATCTATATGTTTAGTAGTTTTTCTACTTAAGTGCTCCATTCCAGCTTCATTATCTATAACTAAATATTCATAAGCATCTGATAGTTTATCAGTTTGTTCTCTTAATATACCATTAACATAGCAATAACAACCTTCACCTTCAGATCTTCCCATTACTATTAAGTCATATCCTTCGCCTTCCGATAAGCAAGTATTCAATCTATACTGTAAATATTGAGCTTTAGTCATACCTCCTGGAAATGAATTTCCTTGTTTTTCTCTATTACTTACTTCTTCTCTTATTGCCCCTATTGTTGTATCTACATCAATACCTAATACTTCATTTATGTTGGCATTAGCATCAGCATCTACAACTAATATAGGTCCTTTTTTATTATTGATTAAATCATTAATTAAAAGCCCTGTAAGACTTGTTTTACCAGTTCCACCTTTTCCTGCTACAGCTATATTATATCCCATCCTAAGATTTCCCCCTTTGTTTAGTCAAGACAGAGCTTTTAAACTTTACTCTTATCTTTTTATGCTTTTGCTAATTTAGGAGCTGCATGAATACATTCTCCATGTACATCGTGAAGAGCTTCCATTAACCCTTCTGATAACGTTGGATGTGCATGTATAACATCTCCTACTTGCTCTACAGTTAATCCTAAATGTACAGCAAGAGATAACTCTGTTAATAAGTCTGTAGCGTGAGGACCTACTACTGAAGCTCCTATTATTTTGTCATCTTTATCTGCAAGAACTTTTATAAATCCTTGGAAATGACCTATAGCTTGAGCTTTTCCTAGTGCTCTAAAGTCAAATTGACCTACATGATACTCACAACCTTCAGATTCTAGTTGCTTTTCTGTTTTACCAACTCCAGCAACTTCAGGCTCTGTATATACACATCTTGGTACAGCTGTATAATTAACAACTTTCGACTTTCCGAAAGCGTTTTCTACAGCAATCATTCCTTCTTTAGAAGCAACGTGTGCTAAGAATGGAGTATCTATTAAATCTCCTATTGCATATATACCTTCTACATTAGTTTCAAGGTTTTCATTTACTGCTATCTTGCCTCTTTGCATCTCTATCCCTAATTCTTCAACTCCAGAGCCTGCAAGATTTGGCTTTCTACCTACTGCAACTAATGCATATTGAGCTTTTACTTGTTTTCCATTAGAAAGTGTTGCCACAACTTGATTGTCTATTACTTCACAAGTTTGAACCCCAATACCTGTTAATACTTTAATTTTATCCTTTTTGAACTGTCTCTGCAACTGTTTTGCGACATCTTTATCCTCAAATGGTAATAATTGTTCATTCATCTCCACTATAGTTACTTCTGTTCCTAAAGTTCTTAAGAATTGACCAATTTCGCAACCTATTACACCACCACCAACTATTAACATAGATTCTGGTAATTGTGTTAATCCTAAAACCTCGTCACTAGTAATTACAGTTTTTCCATCATAAGGGAACATTGGTGGCACTATTGGAACTGATCCATTAGCTAATATTATTTTATCAGCATTTATCATTTCCTTTGAACCATCTTCCTTAGTAACTTCTACAGTATTTTTATCTACTAGTTTACCAAATCCATTAACTAAGTTTACTCCTCTTTTTTCAAATAAGAATTCTATTCCACTTATTAATTGGTTTACTATTTTATCTTTTCTAGCCATTATAGCTGAGAAATCTGCTTTAATTTCACCCTCTATATTGATTCCGAAATCTTTAGCTTCTTTTATATTCATTAACATAGAAGATGATGCAAGTAATGCTTTAGTTGGTATACATCCTACGTTTAGGCAAGTACCTCCAACTCTTCTTTTCTCTATTACTGTTACTTCTGCACCAAGCATAGCAGCTTTTATAGCCGCAACGTATCCGCCTGGACCTCCCCCGATAACTGCTATTTTCATTTACTATTCCTCCATACTTAAATTAATCATTCGAACTTCAATTAATCTTATAATCCAGCAGCATCTAATATAGCAGGAACATTTTCTTCTGCTCCTATTGCCATTATATGAACACCATCACATAAGTCTTCATCGATTAATTGTTTGATGAATTCTCCTGCCATTTTTATACCTTCAGATGCCCAGTTTTCTTTTCCTGCAGCTCTTAATCTTTCTATTTGCTCGTCTGGAACAAATATACCTGGAACATTTGCATTCATAAACTTAGCCATTCCTGGAGTTTTTAAAGGTATTATACCTGCTAATATCTTACAATCCATATGTTTAGTTGCTTCTCTAAATTCTCTCATTGTCTCTATATCATAAACACCTTGAGTTTGGAAGAATTTAGCTCCAGCATTTATTTTCTTTTGCATTTTTAGTATTTGTAATTCTAATGGTGTATATCTTGGAGTTACAGATGCACCTAAGTAGAATTCTGGAGATCCTTTTAATGAGTTTCCAACTAAGTCAGTTCCCTTCATTAAAGTTTCAGCTGTTTGAAGTATTCCAACACAGTCTAAATCAAATACACCTTTAGCTTGTGGATGATCTCCAACAACAGTATGATCCCCTGTTAAAGCTAACATGTTGTTTATTCCAAATACACCAGCTGATAACATTTCACCTTGTATAGCTATTCTATTTCTATCTCTACCAGTCATTTGTAAAACTGGTTCTAATCCTACATCTTGTAATAACTTGCAAGTAGCAAGTGAAGTTGTTCTCATAACTGCAGATTGGAAATCAGTAACGTTTGCTGCGTGAACTCTTCCTACTAACGGTTTAGCACATTCTATTAAGTGAGAAAGATCAGTACCTTTTGGAGGTGCCATTTCTGTAGTAACCGCAAACTTTCCACTTTCTAATGTTTCTTTTAATAAGCTCATCAAAAAATCCCCCTTTTTTAACCTTCTAAAAACTTTTATGCTTCAGCTGAAGCTTCTTCTTTTTTCTTTATATTTAAGTGTCTTGGATTATTTTGTTTAGAATAATCTTTCATCGGTCTCATTTCTAACATATTATCTAATTGATCTATATCTTTTAATCTATTATAGATTGCTATCCAAGCACAGTCATTTTCTGAACTAACTTCACATTTACCATCTTTAGCTCCACCACATGCACCATTTATTAATCCTTTAGCACACATAGTTACTGGACATATTCCCCCTGTCCATCCAAGTTCACATTCTCCACAAGCCTTACAAGCTTCTTCGAATTCTCCAACTCTCTTCGTTTCCCCTATAAACATAGTGTTGTTTCCTGGATAAACTGGTAATTTTTTTACATTCTTAACTATAGTTTGTGTTCCGTCTCCACAAGCTAAAGATAATATAGCATCAGCTTCTTTTAATTCTTCTTTTAAATTTTTTAAATCTTTTTTAGTTTTTAAAAGATTACAAGCTGGATCTAGCATGACATATCCTAAAACATTTTTACCTTCTGCTTCTAATGCCTCTTTCATTTGAAGAACTTCTTCTTCTCCACCACTTTTACAAGTAGCTGCACATTGACTACAACCAGCTAAAATAATTTTTTGATCATTTTTTAAGAATCCTAATAATTCTTCCATTGGTTTTTTTTCAGAAATTATCATCCCTATTCCCCCCTAAAACTTCTCTCTTATTTGTTATTTTGTAGCTTACAAGCTTTAACTACATGCTTAGCAAGTATAGATGTAGTTACAGAACCTACACCTGCAGGAACTGGAGTTATCATAGATACTTTATCAATTACTCCATTAGTATCAACATCTCCACATAAGTTTCCTTCGGCGTCAACATTTATACCAACATCTATAACAACTGCTCCTTCTTTTACGAAGTCTTCTTTTACCATTTTAGCTCTACCTACTGCAGCCACTAAAACATCAGCTTCAGAAGTTACTTTAGCTAAATCTTTAGTTCTAGAGTGGCATATAGTTACAGTAGCATTTTCATTTAATAAAAGCATCGCAGCAGGCTTTCCAACTACCATCGATCTTCCTAATACTGCTACCTTAGCTCCATTTAATTGAACACCATAGTGCTTTAATATTTCAACTACTGCAGTTGGAGTACATGGTGGGAATCCTGTTGTATCACCTTCCATAACTTTTGCAGAGTTTATTGGGCTGAAACTATCTACATCTTTTTCTGGAGCTATTACGTATTTTATAGCTTCTTCATCTAATTGCTTAGGAAGAGGTCTAAAACATAATATACCATGAACATTACTATCTTCATTTAATCCTTTTAATGTTTTTACATATTCTTCTTGAGTTACATCTTCTGGTAATTCTACAACTTGAGTTTGTATTCCTACACTTTCACTTCTTTTTAATGCTCCTCTTTCATAGGCTAAATCACTTCCATTTGCTCCTACTCTTAATATAGCTAATTTAGGATTTACACCTTCTTTAACTAATTCGTTCACTTCTTGTATTAAATTTTCACTTATTTGATCCGCTACTGGTTTACCTTTTATTATTTGTCCTTTAGTTGCAGTTACTTCCATAGTTCAACGCCCCCTGAAATTTTTTATTTATATAAATATACTATTAAATAGTATCTATTTTCTTACTTAATAATTACTTTCCTAGCGCTTTTTCAACTTTAGAGTATACTTCATCACAGATTTTTACGCCTTCTTGTACTAAAGTATCTACTTCAGTTTTTACTTTATTAACATATTCTTGATCTTTTATAGAATTTATGTTGATAACTACGTTTAATTGTCCACTAAGTATAGCAGCTCTTAAACATTGAACCCCTACTCCTACATCACTTATAGCAAGTTTTGATCCTTTATCAACTAAATCTTCATGTAATTTTATTGCATCAAAGCATACTCTTACTATACTTATTGGTACTTCACAAGCTACCTTTAATGCATTTTCCATTGTTTCTTCTTTTATCTTCTTTTCTTCCTCAGTAGATACAGGAAGTCCATAAGCTTTTGAAAGAGGTAGAAAACACTCAGCATCTTGGTCTATCATGTTTAGTAAATTCTTTTCTATTTCGCCAGCATTTACTAAGATTTCTTTTACACTTTCTTCATACTCAGCGTATTTCTTCTTTCCTATTGTTAGGTTACATACCATACTACCTAAAGCCATACCTATAGCACCTACTAGCGCTGCAGCTCCACCACCACCAGGTACTGCTGATTTAGAAGCTAGTACTTCTACAAACTCAATACAACTTTTTTCTGCTATTTTCATTTTTTTATCCCCCTTGAGTGCTCTAAAGGTATTATATTATGTATACAGTAGGGTGTGGACAAACCACACTCTACTTTTTAATATACTTTATTAGAATAGTCCAGCGATTACTCCATTTTCATCAACATCTATTTTTTCAGCTGCTGGAACTTTTGGAAGTCCTGGCATTTTCATTATTTCACCAGTAAGAGCAACTATAAATCCTGCACCAGCAGAAACATTTAATTGTCTTACAGTTATTGTAAATCCTGTTGGTCTTCCTAACTTAGTTTGATCATCCGTTAAAGAATATTGAGTTTTTGCCATACAGATTGGCATCTTTCCAAATCCTAATCTCTCTAAGTTTTCCATTTCTTTTTTAGCTGCTGGAGTAAAGTTTACTCCATCTGCTCCATATATCTTAGTAGCTATTGCAGTTATTTTTTCTTCTATACTTAATTCATCTTCATAGCAGAATTGGAAGTCATTCTCTTCTTCTTCTATTAATCTTAGAACTTCACTAGCTAATTCAGTTCCACCTTCTCCACCTTTTGCCCAAACTTCAGATATAGCAACATTAACACCTAATTCTTGGCATCTTTCTTTTACTAATTTAAGTTCAGCCTCAGTATCAAGAGGGAATTGGTTTATAGCAACAACTGCAGGTAATTTAAATACTTGAGTTATATTTTCAACATGCTTTAATAAGTTTGGAAGTCCTGCTTCTAGAGCTTCTAAATTTTCGTTATTTAATTCAGTTTTAGCTACTCCACCATTGTATTTTAATGCTCTTACTGTAGCAACTATTATAACTGCAGCAGGCTTTAAATTAGCCATTCTACATTTAATATCTAAGAATTTCTCAGCACCTAAATCAGCACCAAATCCACCTTCAGTTACTACATAATCTGCAAAATGCATAGCCATTCTAGTAGCTATAACAGAATTACATCCATGAGCTATATTTGCAAATGGTCCACCATGAACAAATGCAGGTGTTCCTTCTAATGTTTGAACTAAGTTTGGTTTTAATGCATCTTTTAATAATGCAGCCATAGCTCCATTAGCTTTTAATTGTTCCGCCGTTACAGGCTCTCCATCGAAGTTGTAACCAATTATTATTCTACCTAGTCTTGCTTTTAAATCTGTTATATCACTTGCTAAACAGAATGCTGCCATTACTTCAGAAGCAACAGTTATATCAAATCCATCTTCTCTTGCTATTCCATCACCTCTAGAACCTAAACCATCAACAATATTTCTTAATTGTCTATCGTTCATGTCAACACATCTTCTCCAAGTGATCTTTCTGCTATCTATTCTTAATTCGTTTCCTTGATGCATATGGTTGTCTAGCATTGCAGCTAATAAGTTGTTAGCCGCTCCTATAGCATGGAAATCTCCTGTAAAGTGTAAGTTTATATCTTCCATAGGTACAACTTGAGCGTATCCTCCACCAGCTGCTCCACCTTTAACACCAAATACTGGTCCTAGAGATGGTTCTCTTAAAGCAACCAATACATTTTTACCTAATTTTGCTAAACCATCAGCTACACCTATAGTAGTAGTAGTTTTTCCTTCTCCTGCTGGAGTTGGATTTATAGCTGTAGTTAATATTAACTTAGCTTGTTTACCACCATTATCTTTTTTTAATAAGTTGTAGTCTACTTTAGCTTTATATTTACCATATAAATCTATATCGTCTTCACCTAACCCTAATTTTTTAGCTATCTCTCTTATATCTTGAGGTTGAGCCTCTTGAGCTATTTCAATATCAGATTTGAATCCCATAATTAAATCTCCTCCCAAAAACTAAATATTTTAATAAATTTATGTGACACTTTGTATATCTATTATTTTATTTGGAAATACTGGATGTATAATGGTATTTTTAGAGCTAACCATCAAGGTTAGTTGATGGTCAGCTTACTTGTTTTTTAATTACAGATTTTGTAATTGTAATAACTTCTCCTGTATTGCTTTTACCTGTTCTCTTGTTACTTCACTTGTGTCATATGGAGATTGATTTGCTCTATCAGAATTTATAACATCTTGATTATAATAAATAAATCCTAATGCTTCTCCTTCTTCTAAGTTGGAGATTATAAATTCTTCATCTTCTTTATTTCTAATTTTATTACCTACAACAAATACTTTTTTAACACCAATATCATTACCTAATTTTTTAACTTTTCTGTAAGTCTGTAAACTTCTTTCACCTGGTTCAACAACTACTATAAAAGCATCTACACCTTCAGCAGTTCCTCTTCCTAAGTGCTCGATTCCAGCTTCCATATCCATAACAACTACATCTTTATTTTGTAGTATTAAGTGAGAGCATAGTCTCTTTAATAGTACGTGTTCTGGACAAACACATCCAGATCCACCTGAGTCTACAGTTCCTAATGTAAGTAATCTAACACCATTATATTCTTTGCAGAAGTTTTCTGGTATATCATCTACTTTAGGGTTTAATTTAAACATTTTACCAAATGATCCTATTGATGCAGCAGTTCTATCAGATACAAAATTTTTCATTTCTGATATAGGAACTATTGAATCGTATACTTCTTTTGGAAAACCTAGTGCTAAAGCTAAATTAGCATCAGGATCGGCATCTACAGCAACAACTCTATACCCGTCTTTCGCAAACATTCTAGATAACATTGAAGAAAAAGTCGTTTTACCCACTCCACCTTTACCAGTTATTGCTATTTTCATTATTATACCACCTTTTGTCATTTACAACTTTATTTTAAGTCGTTCATTTTATGTTTTATGTTGTTTTTTTATCATTTGAGTTGCATTTTATCATAATACTTTAAATTTTTAGTTTAATTTATATTTTCGCATAAAAATTAAACTATATTTAGTTATTCTTTTAACCAATTTTATTCAATACCAGCTTTTCAAAGTAGTATGCATAGTTTTCTAATTTATATATAATTATTAAGCTTCAACTGGAACCATCATTTTTTCTTCTACTAAGTTTTCGAAGTGAACACGTTTCTTTTCTATGTCACTTATTATAGTAGCAGCTAATTCATGGCAATTTTCATTAACTGTAAAGCTTGCTCCTACTTTATCTTTTAATCCTTCAGTTAATATTTCTACTGTTCTTGATGAACCAGCTACTGGAGGCATTACTCCTAAATAAGTATCTATACCAGATGCAACAACGTAACATCCTATAGCTATTGCCTTTTCAGACATCCATTCTGGAGCTATACCTACTACTGGAAGATCACTCATATCCATATCTAAGTATTTAGCAGAAGCACTTACTAAATCTAATATACGGCTTATATCAACGCATGATCCCATATGTAGTACTGGTGGGATATCTACTAATCCACAAACTGTAGCTAAGCCTTTACCAGCGTATTTATTAGCAGCATCTTTATCCATTAATCCAGCCTTAGCAGCTGCTTGAGCAGCACATCCTGTAGTAACTACTATTATGTCATTTTTGATTAATTCTTTCATTATAGTTACGTGAGCTTCATTTGAAACAGTTTTAGCATTATTACATCCAACAACACCAGCTGCTCCTCTTAATACTCCTGATTTCAAGCAGTCTGTTAATGGTTTAACAGTTCCAGCTGGATCTATGTGAGAGTTTACAACCCTATCTAGTTGAGGTATTATAGCTTCTATACTATATCCAACAGTTGCACTTGATTTTAATTCTGGTATAAGTACTTTTGATTTATCTCTATTTTTGAAGTTTAATACAGCTTCTCTTACTATTTGTTTAGCATTTTCAAATGCCTCTTCTTCTTTGAATTCTATATAAGTTGATCCTGATATTTTTGCTTTTGGAGAAGTTGTTATGAATTTTGTGTGGTAGCAATCAGCAACTTTTGCTAATGCTGGGAATATACATTGAACGTCAACTATAAGCGCTTCTACAGCTCCTGTTATAATTGCAAGTTCTTGTTGATGGAAATCTCCTGCCATTCTTACTCCATGTCTCATTGTAACCTCATTACCTGTACAGCACATACCAGCTAAGTTTATTCCTTCAGCTCCAACTTCTTTAGCTAAAGCTACTAATTCTGGGTCTTCTGATGCTAATACTATCATTTCTGATAATGTTGGTTCATGACCATGTAATACTATATTTACTTTATTTTCTTCTAATACACCTAAATTAGCTTCTGTTTGTCTTACAGTTGGAGTACCGAATATGATATCACTAAATCTAGTACCTATCATAGATCCTCCCCATCCATCTGCCATACCTGTTCTTAATGACATATGTATTAGGCTATCTATATCAGCAGTACATCCTATATGAGTTGAATGCATTATTGTAGCTATTTCTCTATCTATAGCTCTTGGTTCTATTGCGTATTTCTTCCAAACTTCTTGTCTTTGCTCTGGTGCATTTTTTAAGAATCTTGATACTCCATGAGGTTTACCAAATTCCATTAATGCTAAATCTGCAACTTCGTGCGCTATATCATAGATATCTCTATCTTCTGTAGCTACATCCCAATCTTGTGCTAAGTCTATTAATTTTTTTTCATCTCTTATTCTATAGTTACCATCTGCACTAGTTAAAGCCATTGTATGCGCTAAATCTCTAGCATGGTCTGAATGTGCTGCTGTTCCTGCTGCAACCATTCTTGCAAAGTTTCTTCCTACTATAACGTGCTCATCAGCCCCACATAACCCTCTTGGAGTCTTTGGAGTTATTCTACATGGCCCCATTCCACATATTCTACAGCAATTACCTTGAAGACCAAATCCACATTGCGCCTTCATAGCTAATTTTCTATCGTACATAGTCTCTACGCCATCTCTTTCAGCTTTGTCTAACATGACATGGCTATTTAAATCGATAGTTAACATTTTTTTATCCATATTCCTATCCCCTTTTTTTTGATTTTTTAATCCTTAGGTGATAAAAAAATTATGTCCATTGTAAAAATTCAAATTATAAATTACCTAATTTGATTATATACTAAATTTTGCTAAATTGGTATTTTTTTGAATAAAATTTTAACAAAATTAGTTTGTAAGTATAAATTTTTTTTTACATAAAAATTTCTTTTAAGTCATATTTCCTTTTATTAAATATTTTTTATTATTAAATTTTATTTATATGTATATTAATTTAAATTTAATATTATTTTATTGATAATGTCTAATTATGTAAAACGTTTGCCTCGTTATAAGTTCTATTATATTACCAATTTATGGTTTTGTACATATCCATTTTTAAGTATTATTTATTTTATATTTCTAGCTATTAATGCTCCATATGCTATTGAGTATAATTTAGACTCATGACTATCTGCTCTTGATACTAAAACTATTGGCGCTTTTGCCCCCATAATTATTCCAGCTGACTTTGAGTTTGCCATATATGTAAATGCTTTACCTATTCCATTTCCAACTTCTATTGTTGGAACTACTAATATATCTACATCCCCTGATATTTCACTTTTGAATCCTTTTATTTCACTAGCTTCTTTAGAAACTGCAAGATCAAATGCTAAAGGTCCTTCAACTATAACATTCTCGCCAAATTTACCATCTTTGCAAGCTTTTTGCAATAAATCTGCATCTACTGTAGTTTGCATTTTAGGATTTACCTTTTCTTTAGCTGCTAAACATGCAACTTTAACTGTCTTTATACCTAAAGATTTTGCTGCTTGTATAGAGTTTTTTAATATTTTTTCTTTTTGTTCATAGTCTGGAGCTATATTCATTCCTCCATCTGTTAATAACAATAATTTGTGATATTTTTCAAGTTCATATATCATAACATGACTTAGTAAACTATCCGTTCTAAGCCCATAGTCTTTATTTAATACGGCTTTTAAAAGTACAGCTGTATCTAATAATCCTTTCATTACAAAATCAGCTTCTTTATTTGATACCAATTGCACAGCTATCTTAGCACTTTCTTCTATTGTTTCAGAGTTTATAATTTTAATATCTACTAAATTAAAATTTATCTCTTTAGCTATAGTGCGTATTTTTTCTGCTTGTCCAACTAATATAGGCTTTATTATTTCTTTTTCTACTGCATCTTTTATAGCTATTAAAACCTCGTTATCTTCTGCAGCTGCTACAGAAAGTATTACTTTGTCTTGTCCCTTAAGTTGATTTAACATGTCATTTAAATTTTTTATCATATCAATGCCCCCTTTTTATATATACTTAAATAATAGCATATTTATTCAAAAAAAGACTCCTAATTAGGAGTCTTTTCTGTTTAATTAATTAAAATTAAGTTTTATCTATATTTATCAAGTTCTGCAAGACAAGCTGCTGTTACTTCATCCTGAGGGTCTAATTCATAAGCTCTTTCTATATAATAAGTAGCATCATCTAAATCACCTTTATTTAAGTATGCCATTCCTAAATTACATAATATTTCTGGATCTTCTTTTATTTTAGCTGCTGTTTCAAAATGTTCTATAGCTTTTTCTATATTGAAACTACCTGCTTCACAAAGACCTAACTCAACCATTGTATCTACTTGATGTGGCTTAATTAATAATATCTTTTCAAAATACCTTTTTGCTTCTTCAATTTCATTCATATTTTTGTAAGCTAAACCTATCATGAATAATAAGTTCCACCAATCTGAATGTTCTTCTGCTAAAGGTAATAGTTTTTCTAAACCTTCTTCACATTTTCCTTGGAATACAAGATTATATCCTTCTTCATATTGAACTTTAAAATCCATTTTACCCATATTCTCTTGTATTTCAGCTACTAAATCAGCGTCTAAACCTAATTTTAAAGCCTCTTCCCATATTACTCTAGTTTTTAAATATTGACCCTGATTATAATAATGGTATCCTAAGTGATAATATCCAAGTGCAAACCCTTCATCTTTTTGAATAACCATCTCTAATTTAGATAGTGCTTCAAGTAAAAACTTGTTCATTGCCTCATTTTCCATATCTTTTTGATATTGTTTAGCAACTTCTTGACATACTATTGCATAATGATATAATCCTTCTATATCTTGCGGATACATAGTTATAAGAGCTTTTAAATATATTAAAGAATCTGTACATTCTCCAATATCAAAATATTTTCTAGACATATATCCCATATATGCTCTTAAATCTATGTTTATCTTTTTACTAAATGCATCTAGAAATATTCTGTATTCATCATTATTTTTAAATTGACTATCTATTCCCATTATAAATATCATTGCATCTGCTATAGACATTGCATTTATATTATCTTGAGCTTTATTTTCCTTTATTCCTTTAACTAAT
>NZ_JBXKIW010000047.1:0-37717 GCF_056995035.1 Romboutsia sp.
AATTGCTATTTATTTGTTATTTAAAGGCAGAATACACGATAGTTTACTGTTATCTATACCAATTGTAATATCATCTATGCCTGCTGCTGCTAATACTGTTATAATGGCTAATACGTGTGATACTAATGTGACTTTGGCTTCTCAGGCTGTATTTTTTACAACGTTATTTTCAATTATTACAATTCCTTTAATAAGCGTACTTCTATTAGTATGATTTTGTTAAAAATATGTAATACTACTACTATTTAGCTTAGGAGGGCATTTAATGGAGATAGATTTAATTTTTAAAATTGTTATGTTGATAGTTGTTGTAGGACTTTCTATAAAAGTTCTACAAGCTGTATCAGGTTTTATTTTTAAGATTGCACTTGTTCTTTTTATAATACTACTTGTTTATAAAATGTTTATATAAAAATATACCAGGTTATTTTCCTGGTATATTTTTATTTTACAGTTTTTAAGTCTATATAAGCTTCTATCTGAGATATACTTTTCATAAAAAAGACAGATTTCTCTGCCTTTAATTTTGGTTCATAACTCTTCTTATTAATTCAATATCATCAATCGATAAAAATGTTGACACATAATAATTTTTACAGATAAAAATATTATTAATTTTAGTATCAAATAATTACTCTACATATATATTTTTACTAAGCTTTAATAAACACTAACTCTACTTTGAAAAGGTCTGCATCTATTTGTATTTCAAACTCACCATTTTGAAGTTCTACTAAATCCTTGGCTATAGCAAATCCTAATCCACTTCCTTCATTATTTCTTGATAAGTCTTCTCTTTTAAATCTTTCTGTTATTTCATCAGATTCAAAATTCAATTGATAAGACGATATATTTTTCATATAAACATATATATTCTCGCCTTTTTCTTTAATTTCTATATAAACTCTAGTATTTTCTAAAGAATATTTAGCAATGTTATTTAATAGATTTTCAAATACTCTATACATTCTTTTTCCATCATAGTTTATGTATATAGGTTCTTTTGGTAAATTTATTTGTAAATCCAGCTTAGTCTTTGCTAATTTTTCTTCATTTTCGCCTATGCTTTGTTTTAATAATTGACTTAAATTTAGCTTTTCAATATCAAGACTTATATTGCCACTACTAGCTTTACTAGCCTCAAATAAATCTTCTATTAGCACTTCTAATCTTTTTGATTTATTATCAGTATATTTACATAGTCATTTAAATACTGCGGTTGTATATTTTCTTCTTTTTTTATTAAGCCAACATAATTTATTATAGCTGTTAAAGGAGTTTTTAAATCATGGCTTACATTTGTTATAAGCTCACTTTTTAGTTTTTCATCTATTGCGTTATCTAATCCTTCGCTTATATTATTTATATTTTCAGCTAAAGTCGTGAAACTATCATTACCTTGTATTTCTATTTTATAGTTAATTTTATCATTTTTAATTTCTTGTGTACCCTCCATTATTACATTTAAATATATTAAATCCTTCCCTCCACTTAACGGTTTATCCTTTTTAACAAGTGTAAAATGCATTTAAATTTTTATAAAATCTTAGGAATTTTTATAATATGTCCTAAATAAAGAAGAAACTACGATAACACCAAGAGCTATAGAACCACTTGCCAAAAGAACATTTGCCCCTGTAGTAAATGATGATTGGAAATCTCCTTCTATAACGTAATACATTGTATTATATAACCCAAGACCTGGAATCAAAGTTATTATGCCAGGTACTACAAACAATATAGTAGGTTTTTTCATCTTTCTTGCTAATATTTCGCATAATAGTGCTGCAACAGATGCTGCTATAAAATTTGCAGTTAGCATATCAAAATTAATCCTCATTAAAAGTATATATATAGTCCATGATATCATTCCTACTACACCAGATACATATAGTGTTTTTTTGGGGGAATTTAAAAATACTGCAAAACCAACTGCTGCTAAATATGAAAATGTCATATGTATATATATTGGCATCAAAATCACTATAATAAGCCTCCCCATTTTATATACGTATTCATTGTCATACCAACACCAACTGCAATGGCTGTAGCAATAATTCCTGCATCAATTGCTCGTCCTATCCCTGACATTAATTCTCCTGATACTAAATCTCTTATTGCTTTTATAAATGGTACTCCTGGTAAAAGTGGCATTATAGACCCTACTATTAACATCTTTGGTGTATCTAATATTCCAATCTCTACAAGCCCTATACCACAAATTCCTATTGTTATAGATGCAACTAGCGTTGCAAAAACAGGTATATTACTTATTTTTTTCGCCTTATCATATGTAATCATAGCTATTACTGATGTTATAAGCGTTAGCATAAACGTTAATACATTATCCCCTCCAACTAATACAGCAAAACTAGAAGAACCTATTGCTGTCCATATGTTTATAGCCTTTTGTGTATGTGGTGGTTTATCTTCTAAATTTTTTAACGCTTCTATGGCATCATCTATTAATATATCTGTATGACTAACAAATTCCCTTGAAAAATCATTTAATAAATCTATTTTATTTAAATTTATACATCTATTTTCTATTACTTTCATAAATGTGTATCCATCAAATCTATCATCAGATACTATAATTGTATTAGGAGCCATGAATACATTTATATGAGAGAATCCTCTAGATTTACAAATTCTTTTTACAGTATCGTCTACTCTATAAGTTTCTGCTCCATTACTAAGCATTAATTGCCCTATAAATGTAGCTAACCTCAGGACATCCTTTTTATATTTATTATTATTTTTCTCTATCATAAATGCCCTCCTCATGTACACATTATTTTTGCTAGAAATCACCTTTTAAATGCTATTTTAAGAAATACAGATATGAATATTTAAAAAACATTTTAAACGCTTTCTTAGTGGAAAATATGAAGCCTAAAACATAATTATAACTATATTTTTATATTTAATTTTGTTCCAGTTATTAAGTTTTATACAAAATTTACCTATGACCTTACATTTTGTAACCCAGTACATATAATACCACTTAATACTAACTACGTAAATGTCGAGGTGTTTGCAAATCACCATAAAAAAATAACCTATAAAATAGTCCACCTTAACTTACACCTAACGGTTGTCAGTTTTTTTGTATTTAAACTTATCTCTACAATTTGTTCTATCTAGTGCATTATATATCGTTCCATACTTATTATGCCAAACTTCCTATAAAATCATATCCTTAGTACATTTAAAAGGATTAACTCCAAATGTTTCTATTAGCCTTTCTTTAAAACTCATTTTATTTGTCTTCTGCTTTTTAATTATTTCATATATTTTTCTTTGCTTTATGAAATTATATAACTTTATTATTTCTATACTAAGTTTATTTTTTACTCTTGAATATAATCCATATCTCCGTACAACTCTAAACCCCTTCGGAAGTATATGTTGTGTTAACTTGCCTATAAATTCTAAAACATCTAGTGTTACGGTTATTTTCTTTTTAAGTTTCTTATTTTCATACCAAAATGTAACAATTTTGCCATCATAGTCAGTTATTCTATATTCAGGAATAGCTGGTCTTGCTAGATATCTACCTATATATTTTGATGCCTGTTTTATATAAGCTATTAGTCAATCTTTTAGTTCTTATATCGCTAAAATTATTTTTTATAATATCTAAAACTAGCTTTTTCCATGACTTTCTTAAATAATTACATGAAATATGGTGAGTTTTATAGACAATAAAATTGAATATTTTAAGACATACACATGCAACAATACTACTAGAAAATGGTGCCACTATCAAGGAAATACAATATAGACTTGGTCACGGTAAATTTACTACTATGGATATTTTCTCACATGTAATACGAGATACTGTCGATATTTTTGAACGTATTATAAAGTAAAATATGCCACCAAGCTGAGCTTCTCGGTAGCATACGGATGGAATATAATTATTTTATACACTTTTAAATTTATAAATATGTTGAAATTACTTACTTTACAGTTTTTAAGTCTATATAAGCTTCTATCTGAGGAATATATAACATGTCCCCTTCTTTTATATGTGTATTTCCAAATTCCTTAAGCTCTAAACCTTCTTTATCTTTAGTTATTTTATATTTAATAACTTCATTATTTTCATTTATATCAGCGTGAAAAAACATGCCTTCATATTGTTTAAATCTAAAATTAAAGTTATCTCTTGTAAGTTTGATAGTTATATTTTTCATAATATATCCTTTCTCTTAATATCTTTTTTAAATTTATTACATTATATCACATGTATAATCTTTCCTCAAATGCTCCATTGTCATATAATATAAATATATTATATGCGAGGTGATTATTATAAAAAAATTCAAATTGTTTTCTTTAATACTTTTTCCTATAGCCTTGATTTTTAATTTTATAGGCTCAAAGTTTCCACATTTAATTGACAAGTACTACTCTTCTTCTGTAAATAAATTCACAGTACAAGTGCTTAGTAAAATAAGTGGAGTTTTTCCTTTTTCTTTATATGAAGTTACCATGTATTTAATAGTTTTTTCTGTATTATTGTTTATAATACATATTATTATAAATATTTTTAAAAATATGCCTCGTTCATATAGCAAAGGATATGGTACTTTTATAAATTTTTTGATATCTGTTTTTCAAAACTATATACTTAATATTTTAAGTTTTTTATCTATAGCTTATTTTTTATTTATAATTTTATGGGGATTAAATTACAATAGAATTACTCTACAAACTATTATTATAAATAATTACAATTTAAATTCTAATGAAAATGTATCTGCCTTTAAACATGATAGCGCTGATTTAGCTAACTTATATAAATTTTTAATAACTAAAGCTAATGAAACTCGAAAATCTGTTTTAGAGGATGATAAAGATGTGATGAAAGCCAATACTAACTACAAAGGAATTATTAATAGAGCACAGTTAGGCTATGATAATATAGATGATATTTTACCACAGGTTGCTGGTAATTATGCCAAGCCTAAATATGTACTATCTTCTAATTTAATGTGCTATAGCGGTATAACTGGTATATATTTCCCATTTACAGGTGAAGCTAATGTAAATGTAGCTATACCTGATATTTATATACCTTCAACAACACTTCATGAAATGGCTCATCAACGAGGATTTGCTAGTGAAGATGAAGCTAATTTTTTAGGTTATTTAACTTCTATAAATCACCCTGATATAGATTTTAATTATTCAGGATATATACTTGCCTTAAATCATAGCGCTAATGCACTTTATAAAGCTGACTATGATACTTATGTTACTATTACTAAAACTATGTCTGATGATGTTAGACGTGATTTGATTAATAATAGAGAGTTTTGGGCTAAATACGAAGGAAAAGTTGATGAAATTTCAAATGAGTTTAATGACTCTTATTTAAAAGCTAACGGTGTTAAAGAAGGTACTGCTAGTTATGGTAAAATGGTTGACTTACTTTTAACTTACTATAGCCTTTACCCTGAAAAACAAAAATAGTAAGCATTTAAGCTTACTATTTTTGTTTTATATATTTATTTTGTGCTGTACATCTCATTGTTATATTTATAAGCTTAATTAATTACGATATATTAACTAAGCTTTAAACAAAAGATATCCATATGCATTTAGAATTACTTCTTTACTTAGCTTAATTTCTTTTTCCTGAAATAAATCAATTACTTTTTTGTTTTGTAAAAATTGTGGCAACGCTATATTTAATTTTTCTTCACTATTATTTATTATTATAGTTACATCTTCTTTTTTGATTATTATAGTTCCTTTTTTTTCACAAGTTTTTATCCACTCATTATCTATTAATCTAAGTTCTTTATTTTCCTTACGTAATTTTATAAGTTTTTGAATAAACTTAAACATATCTTTATCTTGTTTGTGCTCATCCCAAACCATGCACTTTCTCTGCATTTCATATCCATTTGCATTTATTCCATCCATTCCTATTTCATCACCATAATAAATACAAGGGCTTCCACCTTGAATAAACATAAATAAAAATGCTAATTTTGCTTTATCTTTATTTCCATTTGCAATTGATAATATTCTACTTGTATCATGGCTATCTAGTAAATTAAATGTAACTTCATTTATTTGTTTTGGGTACCTTACTAAAACATCATTTATCATATACTTAAATTCAATAGCATCTATTTTATTAGTACAAAAAAAGTCATTTATAGCATCTGTTAGTGGATAATTCATAACTGAATCAAATTGATCTCCCATTAACCAAGGTAGACTATTATGCCATATTTCACCTAATATATATACATCTGGTTTTATATCTTTTACTTCTTGTCTAAACCGTCTCCAAAATACATGGTCCACTTCATTGGAAACATCTAATCTCCATGCATCTATATCAAATTTTTCAACCCAATACTTGCCTACATTTATTAAGTGTTTTATTACATCAGGATTTTCTGTATTTAGCTTTGGCATATATTTACAAAATGCAAATGTTTCATAAGTTAAATTTTCTTTATCTATTTCTTCTATTGGTTTTTTTATTTTATTTATATCACTTATATAAAACCAATTTCTATATTTTGAATTATCACCATTTTCAACAACATCTTGCCACTGCTTTGAATAATATCCTATATGGTTAAATACAGCATCTAGCATTATTTTTATATCTATTTTATGAGCTTCTTTTATAAGCTTGTTTAAAGTTTCTTCGTCACCTAAATATTTATCTATTTTCATATAATCAATAGTATCATATCTATGATTTGAATTTCCTTCAGTAATAGGGCAGAAATATATTCCATTTATTCCAAGCTCTTTTAGATAATCTAATTTATCTATAACCCCTTGTAAATCTCCACCTGTAAAGTTATACCATGTAGGGTCACTTCCCCAAGGCACAACATTTTCTGGATTTATATTAGGATCTCCGTTTGAAAATCTATCTGGAAATATTTGATACCAAACAGTATCTTTTACCCACTGTGGCACATTTGCTACATCTATATTATTTAAATATGGGAAGCAGAAAAAATTTTCCATATTACATAAGTCTTTCTCATCATTTTCAGTTCCTAAAGTTACTATATCTTTTTCCCCGTAAAGAATTTTCTCTTTTTTATTTTCTAAAATAAAAGCATATTTAGAACGTTTAAACTTTGGCTTATATTGTACAAACCAGTAGTCAAAATATTTAGTTTGTGCTTCTTTTTTCATCAAGATATTTTCTGCACCAATCCAGTTACTACCACAAGCATTTAGATTCCCACCACCTGCTCCACCTTCTTGCCAGTCATAAGGATCTCCAATTCTTAAAGTAATTTTGTCAGTCTCATCCTTTTTACTTCTAATACGAATATGTATTGTTTCATTGTCATATCCATATCCATAATTGCTATTTGGAATATGTAGTATCGCTTCTCTAGTGATATTTGTCATGTGAACCCCCCCTTATATTTTTCTATTTTTATCAACTTATTACTTTAGTCTTTGCTTATTTCTCTACAATAATATCCTTTATATTGATACACACGTCTCTTTTGCATTTTATGTATTTGATAGAATCGTTGAAACATTTGGAAAAAAAATTGATGATCATGGTAGACTATCTCCAAGATATAAACATTGGGTTTATATCTATAACAGAACAATTTAACACAAATACAGCTCAAGGGCTTTTATTTCTTCAAATGATAGGAAGTTTCTCTGAATTTGAAAGAAATCTAATTTTTGAAAGAACTCACTCTGGAAGAGTTTCTAAAGGAAGTAAAAATCTATTTCCAGGAGGAAGAATCCCTTTTAGATATAATTTAATAGATAATGATACCTTAACTATTAATGATGATGAAGCCACAATTATAAAAGAAATATTTAAATTAAGGAGCCTAATTAGGCTCCTTTTGATATTTGTATAAAAAGCTTATATATTAAAGAATTCATTTTTACCCATCTTATTTTAATACAGTCTTTACTTTGCTTTTTTATATTTATATTTATATTAGCATAAATCTATAACTTGAACTTGGTAAACAACTGTCATTATTTGACCTGGTACCATGGTATTTAGGCTAAATCCTGCTGATGGGTTATAATCTTTATATTCCACTCCATTTATAGTTACTGAGCCTAAAACAAAAACTGAATTTTGAGGAGTAGGGTCTAAAAATACTGTGTTAGTCGCATTTATATTACCTGTATTTATTATAGTAATTGTATAAGTTAATTTTTCACCTATAGTTGCATATTGTTTATTTACTTCTTTAGTTACACTTAAATTACCATATGCTATATTAGTTGTTACAGTATTTGAATAAGTTGTATCACTGTAGGGTGGTTGTTTTGGGTCAACTATATACTTCAATGTAATAACAGCTTGATTTGTTACTTGATTTATTTGTGGAACTGAAACTACATCTACAACAAATTCTACTATTACAACATCCCCTATTGCTATATCTAAAAGACTAAATCCAGCTGTTGGGTCTAATTTTTCATTACTTGTTCCATTAACTTTTACACTACCTGGCTTAAATTTTACTCCTGTTGATGGTGTATCTTGGAAGAATACATCCTTAGTTATAACGTTACCTACATTTGTTAGTGTTACTGTATAATTTAAGGTATCACCTATAGTAGCTATTGGTTTGCCTACAGTTTTAACTGCAGTTATTTTACTTAAAACTACATTAGTTGTTACAGTATTACTAATTTGGTCCTTAGTAATTAAAGTTGAATTAGAGTCTATCTTATAACTGAATTGAGTTAATGATTTATTAGTTACATATGGTGGTGTTGGTAATGAATTTATCTTAGCATCAAATATCACTGTAACTGTTTGACCTGGTCCTAAGTCTGATAATTTAAATCCAACTGTTGGGTCTAGTTGTGAATTTAATACATTATTTATTCTTACTGTCCCTGATACATAGCTTAATTGTGATTGTAATATGTCGGAGAATTTTATATTTGTTGCATTTATATTTCCTGTATTAGTTATTGTAGAAGTATAAGTTAGTGTATCATTAACTTTTGCATACATCTTATCTACTGATTTTACATTTGATAAACTACCTACATTTATATTACTAGTTACAGTGTTTGAAGTAGCAGATATTTTATATTCTAATCCTTGTGGGCCTATTTTATATACCCCATTTGATGTTGTATAGTTTGTTACTTTAGGTGGTAATGGTAGTGTAGTTACTATAGCTTGTAGCTGTACTAAAGAAGTGCTTCCAGCTAAAAGGTTGTTTGATAAATTAAATCCATCTATTGGGTTGTAATTTGGATAACTTACTCCATCTATTACTACACTTCCAGATTTAAACGTTGCTCCATTTGATAAAACGTCATTAAAGAATAGTTTAGATATAGATGTATTACCTGTATTTTTAATCAATACGCTATAATTTAAAGTATCTTGTACTGTCGCATATAATTTGTCAACTGTCTTTGTTTGAGTCAAACTAGGAACTATTATAATTGTATTTACTACGTTTGATTGGACAGATTTACTATAATTTTGCTCTTTTGGGTCTATCTTATAATAAAATGTTGCTATTGCATGGTTTGTTACTGTGTTTCTTGTTGGTTGAGGTATAACCTTAACTATGAAACTTACTGTTACAGAGCTTAATGTCGGTATAGTCCCCAAGCTAAATCCTAATTCTGGGTTATAATCTTCGTAACGCTCTCCATTTATAATTACAGACCCTTTATTAAAGGTAATATCTGATTGTAAGTCATCTGTAAATATTACATCAGTTAAATCTATATTACCATCATTAGTTAAAATAAATGAATATTTTAACTCATCATCCATAGTAGCATATGCTCTATCTACACTCTTAGTAATATTTAATACTTCTAAATTTATTTGAGTATTTACAGTATTTGATTTAACTTCAAGTATTATATCAGACTCACTAGGATTTATACGGTACGCAAAAACAATGTCAGCTTTATTACTTACTAATGATGGTTGTGGTAATGAAGTTACTTTAGCTTCAAATTTAACAACTACAGTATCACCAGATATTATATTTCCTAGAGTGAAGCTTGAATATGGGTTATAAGATGGATATTGTTCTGAATTTATAGTTACTGAACCTTCTACAAAGGTCAATCCTTCTGGTATTACATCTCTAAAGTTTATATTCTTAGCAACTACATTACCTGTATTTACTATATCAACTCTATAAGTTAGTATATCTCCTATTGTGGCATACTCTTTGCTAACTGACTTAGTAGCATTTAATGAACCTACATTTATTACTGTACTTACTTTATTACTTAGAGCTTCTTTTTTTATAGGTGCATTATCAGGGTCTATATAGTAGCTATAATCTACCATAGCATAGTTATAAATAATATAATCTACTTTTGGTAAGCTTTCTACTGTTGCTGAGAAACTAACTGTTATAGTTCCATATCCAGGTATTTCACTTAAATTAAATCCTATATTCGGGTCATAATCTTCCTTAGCTATTCCATTAATTTTTACAGATTTATTAATAAATTTAGCATCCTTTTGTATCATATCTTGGAAAAATACATCAAAGCAATTAGCATTACCTTCATTAGTTATAATTATTGTATAATTTAATATATTTCCTATTGTTACATATTGTTTATCTACTTGTTTTGTTGATGTCAATTTACCTAATTTAATAAATGTTGTGACTTTGTTAGAAGTTGTTGTTTTAGTAACAGAATCATCACTTGGTGTTAATTTATAAGTGAATGTTACATCAGCAGTATTATCTAATACTCCATCTTGTGGCAATATATTTGATTTAACACTAAAAGTTATTTTATGAGATTGATTTGGTATTAAATCTGGTAAAATAAATCCATTGTTAGGATTAAATTCTGTTTGTGGTGTACCATTTACTACTACTGTTTCATTATTAAAAGAAGCTGATGATTGTATTAAATCTTTAAAGTTTAATTTAGTTACATTTACTGAACCAGTATTTTTTACAATTACTGTATATGATATATCATTTCCAATTGTAGCATATGATTTATCTACTGATTTATTAATAATTATCTCACCTACTGCAACATAAGTTTGAGTAGTATTTGTATTAATAGATGCTGTTATAACTTCTGTATCTACGGTATACTCATAATTTATTTTTGCAAAGTTATATATTATATTGTTAGTTTGTCTACTAATTGCTGTAGCTTTAAAAGTTACAGTTGTTGTTGTATCTGGTTGTATATCACTTAATACAAATCCATTATTAGGATTATATCCTGGTTGATGAGTTCCATTTATATATACTGAATCAAGGTTAAATGATAAGTTAGAATCTAATGTATCTTCGAATATCACTGATTCTGCAACTATATTTCCATCATTTTTAAAATCAATAGTAAAGTTTAAAATATCTCCTATTTTAGCTATTGATTTATCTACAGTCTTTGTTGCAGAAATTATTGTATCATAAACATGAACTGCAGTTGTATTAGATGCAGCTGTTTTTGTTATAGGGTTTTTATTAGGGTCTACATAGTAAGAATATAATACATCTGCTTTATTTAATAACTCATTGTTTTGTGGCAAAGTATTAACTGTTACTGTAAAGCTTATTGTAGTTTCTTCACCAATTGGTATGTCATTTAAGCTAAATCCATTATTCGGATTGTAACTTAGCTTATTTACATCATTTATATATACTGAACCTATGTTAAATGATGATTGTGATTGAATTTCATCTTTGAAAGATAAGTTTTTGAGTATAGTGTTACCTGTGTTAGATATAACAAATCTATAAGTTATAGTGTTATTTAATCTAACTATAGTTCTATCAACTGCTTTAGTTAATGTTAAATTTCCTAGTTTTATATATGTTGTTACAATGTTACTTGTAGCACTTGTGTGTATATCTAATCCATTTGGGTCTATTTTATATTGATATTTAATTATTGATTCGTTCGTTATATATCCATTGCTCGGTACACTATTCACAACCACATCAAAAGTAACACTTACAGATTTTGCTGGAGTTATAGTACCTAAAGAAAATCCTATGTTTGGATCATAGTCTTCATATTTAATATTTCCTATTTTAACAGTTCCTTTGGTAAAAGTTACATTACTCGATAGTGAATCTATAAAATTAGCATCTGTTATCTCTACGTTACCTTTATTAGCTATTATTGAAGTATAAGTTAAAGTTTCTCCTAATGTTGCATACTCTTTGTCTACACTCTTAGTATTAGTTACTAACATATTAATTATATTTGTAGTAACTGTATTACTTGTTAAACTTTCATTAATATAAGATGCGGTTGGGCTTAATCTATATTTAAAGTTTATATTAGCATTATTGTTAACTTGTGAAGGTTGCAAAATACTCATTATTCTTACTTTAAACATTACAACAACATTTCCACCAGGTAAAACATCATTTATTATAAATCCTGTATTTGGATTAAAATCTGGCTTACTTACACCATCCATAACTACTGAACCTGGTACAAATTCAGTTCCATTTGGAATTATATCTTTAAAGTTAACATTTGTTAAATTTACAGTTCCTGTATTATATGCTACAACGGTATAATCTAAAGTATTTCCTATTGTTGCATATGATTTATCTACTGTCTTAACTAAATTTCCTGAATAAACATTTATTGCTGTAGTTACTATATTACTTGTTGCTGTTTTTGTTATAGGTTGTTGATCTGGGTCATTATAATAACTATATGATACTGTAAAATTGTTTTTGATGGTATTTGGAACTGGTAAACTATTAACTTTTGATTTAAAGCTGATATTTAATACCTGCCCTACATTTATTGTTCCTAGTGTAAAGCCTTTAGATGGATCTAATGTTGGTTTAGTTATTCCATTTATTATTACAGATTCAGGAATAAATGATGCTTGAGATTGAAGTATATCTATAAATATAGGATTATTTATAGGAACGTTACCTGTATTTGATACTGTAAATGAATAAGTTAAAGTATCATCTATCGTTGCATATGATTTGTCTACTGTTTTATTTACATCTAAATTTCCATAAGATATATAAGTTTTTACTTCATTAGAGTGCTCAGTTTTACTTATTATATAATCAGCTGGTGATAATTTGTAGCTAATTGTAAATTCTCCAGTATTTGATATATATCTAAATGATGGAATACTTTTAACTTCAACAGCAAAAGCTACTTCAGCAGTATCATTAGGATGCAAAATTCCTATATCAAATCCTACTTCTGGATCATAGTCTTTATAATTTTCTCCATTTACATAAACTGTATTAGGATAAAACTTTGAATATGCTGATATTTCATCTGCAAATTTAATATTTTCTAAATTCACAGTTCCTGTATTTTGCAACTTAATTGTATAAACTAATATATCGCCTACTTTTGCATATAACTTATCTACAGTTTTAGTTACTGTATACTTAGCTTCATTTATTATAGTTTGAACTGTATTACTTAATATAGTATTTGTCAAAGTAGATGCTTGTGGGTCTGGAGTATAGCTATATACTAATTGAGATTTATTATTTATTGTATTTGGGTTTGGAACACCTAAAACATTAACTGCAAAAGTAACTTCTATCTCATCATCTGCACAAATAGTTCCAAGGTCAAATCCTTTTTGTGGGTAATATCCATTGTATGATATTCCATTTATAGTAACACTATTTTCAATAAATGTTGACTCTGATTGTACATTAGATAAAAATACAGTATTTGTAGCACTTATATTACCACTATTATTTATTTTTACTTTGTAATATAAAGTATCTCCTACTTGTGCATATGCTTTATCTACACTTTCAACTATGTTCATACATACATAGTTTGCTACTGTTTCAACTTTATTAGAACTTTTTTCTGATTCTATTATATTTCCTCCTGGTGATATTTGATACTTAAATGGAACTTTAGCTATGTTTGTTATCAAATCAGAAGGATTAAAGTTGTTTATTAAAACATCATAATTAACAGTAGTACTTTGTTTTGAACTTATAGGTTCTGGTAGTACAAATCCTGTAAATGGATTAAGGTTTCCTTGTATCTTATTATTTATTTTAACACTACCTTCTACAAATGTAGCACCTGGTATTGGTGGCTCTATTACTTGAATATCTGGTGCTGATATATTTCCTATATTAGTTAACTTTAAAGTATATGTTACAATATCTCCTACTTTCGGATAGTTATTATTATTGCATCTTTCTCCTACTACTTCTAAATATTGAATTTGAATAGTTGTAGTATTACTAAATATAGTTTTTTTTCTACTAAATTCATAATCATCAAACTGATACTTAAAAGATACAGCTACTGTATTTTTAACTTTTGTAGATGGAGGTAGTTTATTTATTTTATAGTCATATACTACTTGTGTACTATTTCCAACTGATAAATCTGAAAGTTTAAATCCAACACTTGGATCTAAATCTTCATAAGCTACTCCATCTATTTTTACGCTTCCTTCTACGAATAAATCATTAGGACTATTATTATCTTGTAAGAATATCTCTTTTGCAATTTCACTACCATTGTTATTTATATCAACTGTATAAGTAACAGTATCTCCTATAAATGCTGTAGTTTTTGAAGCTGTTTGTGTCACTTTTATTTGAGCATCTCGAATTTTCACTTGTACTTCATTTGTTTTATCGTAGTTTGTAATAGTTTCTGGACCTTCACTAAATTGATAACTATAATTTACTGTTGATTTTAATATATTGTTATCTGTAGGTAAACTTATAGCCGTCAAAATAAATATTACTCTTGAAGCACCTTTTGCAGGTACAGTTTTAATATTAATTCCACTATCTATATTTGCTCCTACTTGTGTTTCTCCATTTATTTGAACTGAATTTGCTACAAAGGAAGTAGCTGAATTTAGTGGCATAGTCAATAATACATTATTAGCATCTTTGCTACCGTTATTTTTAACAGTAACTATATAAACTATTTTTTCTCTGACTACTATAGCAGTATCTCCATCTTCACTATAAATATTTAAACTTGCTGTAATATCAGGAGCTTGTGCATTTACTTGTGCTCCAACACATATTAATTGTACTCCATCCAATGTGCTACTTTCTGTTATTTGTCCTGCCAACATTGTTTGGTTTGGTACTAATGAATTTGTAATATCTACATTAGTTATATCCCACTTGTTTCTTGCTCCTAATTTTTGAGTAGGCACAAAACCATCATTGTTTAAAAGTCCATTTGTTCCATTTATATTTAAAAGTCCATTACTTTCACTTAAAGGGTCAGCTACGTTTATTACACCTGAGAAAAATCTATTACCTGGGTTGTTTGGAGCAATTCCTGGATTAGGATTTGGGCTTTGTACAGGGTTTCCTATATTAATTAATTGAGCAAAGGATGGCCCTGCATATACATATTCTTGACCATTTAAAGGTTCCCCATTAGCACAACATAAAAATACATTTCCTTTTAGCACCTTTTCTTCTGAACTAGTTGTAAATCCTGTAAAAGATGTTTGTAGGGGTGTATCCGGAGTGGCTGCAAATATTCCAGATGTATAATAAATCCTTTGAGGTGGTAAAGAATTATTTCTATAAATTACTGCTAAGCTCCATCCTGATCTTGAATTACTAAGTCCTATTTCTGGTAAACTTGTTGGAACTTTTGCTACTGTATAATCACCTGATAAAGCATCTTGTATATAATTTGTTACATCCGCTGCTCTATATCTATCTATACTACCTGATGGTGATGTATAACTATCTGTATATTGTGGTGATATTTGATAACTTCCTTTTGGTGTTGTAAATGTTATTGGATTGTCTTGTATACTTCTAAGGTCTAGGGCTTCTTGAACATTACTTTTTACTGTAGAATACCATACAAGTTCTGCATATAATATGGTACTATTTTTTAATATATTTAAATTAGCACTACTTCCTGATTGTGTATAATCCCTTGTAGTGTGACCATCTGGTTTAATCAAATCTGAAGTATTATCTTCTAAAGCAGTAGTACTACCACAGACTACTAAACTATTTCCTGTGGCTACTAATATAGCCTTATCAATTGTAGAAAATCGAGGTTTTAATGCCACTTTCCTACCTCCTTATTTTTTTATATTATTATAGCTTTTAATTAAAATAACTTTCTATTTTTATATAGAAAATCCTCAATATATAATATTAAAATTTATTTATTTAGTTCTTAATATTTATATTTTTTTAGTTTGATTTTGAATTTAATCTAAAAACCATCGATTGTATAGTACAACCGATGGTTTTCTTAAAAAAATAATAGTAAATTAGCACTTGTAAATATTGTGTTTTTATCTAATAAGTTCACTGATACATATTCAATTTTCATTTTTATTTGATTTTCATTACAGTATGTTATTGCACAAGGAACTATCATATAACTTGAGAATCCAAATTCCTTTTTTATTCTCTTTATATTATTTCCTTTATTTTTGTTTGTTTTATTTTTAAAATCTGATTTATAGGATATTTCATATTCTATAATTCCAATTACTACAAGTGTGCATATATTTGTTTTATTACTTCTGTATAAAATATTTGTAGGAGTATTTGCCACTTTTAATTTTATTATTTTTACATTAACTTCAAAATCTATTATATTAAAAATACCTTTTCTTACTTTTATACTATTGTTTACTGATAATTGCTTAAATACTTTATTTTCAAATTCTGTATATACTTCATCGCTTTGTATAGGTAGTTTAATCGGAAGTTTTTCTACATTATAAATATAATCATGTTCTACAATACAATAATTTTTTATAATTCCACAAAAGCATTGGGGCAAAACTATAACTTTAAAACTTATATTTACACTATTTCTTGGTTCAATATCACATATATAAAATCCTTTTTCTAGAGTTATGCATCTTTTTTTTATATTATTTATCTTTACTGAGTTTTCTATAAATCTTGTTCCTTTAAAAATCTTATCTTTAAAAAATATATTTGTTACTATAAAATCACTTACATTAGATATAACTACTGTATATGTCAATATATCAAAAGCATATGTATGCATTTTATCTACAATCTTATCTATTTTTAATATGTTCTTTACAATATCTGTTGAAACAACATTACTTGAAATAGTCTTAACTACTAAAGGGCTTTTAGGTGATAGTCTATACTGAAAATCCACCCTACATTCATTGACGACTCTCATTATATCACCTTTTTCTATTTACACCTTTTAATACAATATAGATTTTTCTTAGTACTCATCTAGATACTGAATTAACATTGTTACACTCGCTAATAATTGCTTTGTACTTAGCTTAACAACTGTAACATCCTCTATGTAATACCTCAAATCAATTTTTTTTGTATTGCAAATATCTTTAGGAATTACTATATATGTACTAAATGGTATATTAACATTAACTATGTCTTTTTTTATTAAGTTTTTATTTTTTTTTTGTTTAATACCATAACTTAGTATCAAACTCATATTTATGTTACCTACTATAATCAGATTTTTGCCACTTAAATGTTGACCTTCTAAAGAAGTTCCTTTCATTGTTTCTATTATTTTTGTTTCTATTATTTTTGTTGAATCTACTTCTATATTTGGAGTTGTATTTTCTATATTATAAATATGTAGTTTTTTATTATTTATATGTATATTTTGATATACATTGAATTGTTTAAAATATTTTAAGGGACTTAATTCTTCAATACAAGATAAATTACAAATCATTTTGTCTATGTTAACTTCCATATTTCACTTCTCCTTTCATAGTATATCTTTATTGTACTTTGTATAAACCGGTTCAAGTTCGTTATAATTATTTATCTCTGAAAATACTTGCTTTTTTATATTATATTCTAATAGCGTTGCTGATATATTCCCTTTTTCACTCAAACTCCCACTTATTAACAAATGCTTTTTTAGATATATTTTAAAATAAATTAATACAAAACATAATATCTATGGCTCTTATATTATGTTTTGCATTAATTAATGGTAGTGGAGGATGAGACCCGTATATGAGAAGACATTCAAAGGAACAAATACTAGACTTGTTATTTCTGAAGCAAAATTCATAGTCCAATATTGCTTTTTAACATTTATTAATGTTAAAGCTGAAGCTTCATAAAGTATGTTTATATACATTAACTTAAGCTATTTTATAATCTTCTTTTTTAAGAAATTTTGCTGCTGCTTTATCTAATATAAAAACTGTATCATTATGGAATTGAAGAATTGAAGCTGGTACTTCTGGTACTACTTTCCCATAAATTGTATTGTATATTGCTTCTGCTTTATTTTCTCCGCATGCTAAAAGCATTATTTTTTTACTTTTAAATATAGATCCTACACCCATAGTTACTGCCTTTTGAGGTACATCATTTATATTGTCGAAAAATCTCGAATTTGCTTGTATCGTTGATTCATCTAATTCTACTAAATGAGTTCCTTTTTCAAAGTTCATAGTTGGTTCATTAAATCCTATATGTGCATTATTTCCTATACCAAGTACTTGAATATCGATTCCTCCCGATTCTTTTATAGCATCATCATATCTAGAACATTCTGCTTCTATATCTTCTGCCATCCCATTTGGTATATTTACATTTTCTGTATTTATATTTATATGATTAAATAAATTTTCGTACATAAAGTGATAATAACTTTCCTCGTTTGTTCTTGGTAAATTATAATACTCATCTAAATTAAAAGTTTTTACTTCTGAGAAATCTATATTTCTTTCCTTATTCATTTGTATAAGGTTTTTGTACATTCCTATAGGAGTACTTCCTGTTGCTAGCCCTAACACAGAGTTTGGTTTAAGCGTTACTTGACTTAAAATCATTTGAGCTGCTTTTTTGCATACTTCTTCATAATTTTCACAAACTATTATTCTCATATTTTCACCTTCAATTTAAATTATTTTGTTAAATACTTCTTTGCCTTCTACTATTGTAAGATAACAATTCATATCTTTATCAAACAATGAAATATCTGCATCCTTTCCTATATCTAAACTTCCTTTTCTATTTTCTATATTTATAGATTTTGCAGGATTTAATGATGCTAAACATATTGCTTCATATAACTTTAAGTTAGTATTTCCGAGGAAATTATAGACTGCTTTGTTTAAATTAAGTACACTTCCTGCAAGAGTTCCATTTTCTAGTCTCGCACTATTTTCTTTTACATATACTACTTGTCCACCTAGTTCATATTCTCCATCTTCCATACATCCAGCTCTCATACTATCTGTAACTAAAATCACTTTATCCTTACCTTTGTTATTTAATACAAATTGGAATATGTCCTTATTTACATGTATTTTATCTGCTATTAACTCACAATATACATCACTCATTAATGCTGCCCCCACAACTCCTGGATCTCTATGATTCAAAGGAGACATTGCATTAAATAAATGTGTTATATTTGATGCACCATGTTCTATAGCTGCTTTTGCATTTTCATATGTTAAATTACTATGACATATTGACAGTATTATATTTGTATGTCTTTTTATATACTTTGTAAATTCAAAGTCCTTATCTATTTCTGGCGCATAAGAAATTATTTTTATTATATCTGTATAATCTTTTATAAACTCAAAGTTTGGCTCTATTATAAACTTTGAATTTTGAGCACCTTTGTAACTTACATTTATGAAAGGCCCTTCCATATGAGCTCCTAAAATTTTAGCTCCACAACTCTTAGTTCTCATAGCTTCTTTTATTGTTTCAAAGGATTTATATATCTTTTCTTTGTCCATAGCCATTGTAGTGGGTAAAAAAGATGTTACACCATTTTCAATTATACTATTACTCATGGTATTTATAGCTTCTACAGATCCATCCATTGTATCTGCTCCTTTGCTACCATGAATATGTATATCTATAAGACCAGGAGAAATATACATTCCTTTTGCATCTATTACTTCACAGTTTTTAGGTACTGTATCGCAGATATCTATTATTTTTTTATCAAAAACTAATACTTTATTTTCTAGAATACAATCTTTTTGTATTATCTTTCCATTTATAATTACTTTCATATTTTATCTCATCACCTAGTCTGTTAATATAATTTGATATTGATGTTTATCGCTAGTAAATATAGATATTGTGTACTCTAAAATTTCATTATCTTGGGTATACACTACTCTATCAAATTTTAGAGCTAATGAATTAACCTTTTGTTTTAAAATATTTGCATCAGATTTATTTAGCTTTGTAGGGTCTATAGTTTGAACTGCTTTTTGGGTTTTATAATTGTATCTTTCTCTAAAAAGTGTATATAAAGAATTTTCTTCTACCAATTTTTCGTTCAAATCAAAGCACATTTTCTGTGGTACATAAACTGTTTCTAGTGCAAAAGGTTCGTCTTCAATAATTCTAAGCCTTTTAATCTTAAATATAAGTTCATTTTCATCCTCTATATTTAATTTTCCCCTTACATTTTCATTCTGAGTTTTAAGTTCAAAGCTTAATATTTTATTTTTCACACTAAGTCCTTTTTCATTCATAACTTCTGTAAAACCTTTTAAGTTTTGGAACTTATGTTTTTGCTTTTTATATGCTACAAACGTACCTTTTCCTTGTTTTCTTTCTAATAATCCTTCATTTACAAGGCTTAAAATTGCTTTATTTACTGTCATTCTGCTTATATTTTGAAGCTTACACAATTCTCTTTCTGGCATTAAGTATGTTCCTTCTACTAATTCCTTGTTTATAATCATATTCTTAATTATTTGAGATAACTGAACATGAAGAGGTATCTCTATATCTTTATCTACTATTTTCATATATTCACCATTTCTATTTTATAATTTCCAATTGGTATATACCATTCGGTCTATACCAATATATTACCTGCAATAGTTTTCCCTGTCAATGCTTTTTTTATAAATAGAGTTTATTGATTAATTTTTTAAATATTTATCATATGATATAGCTATAAATCAACATAAGTATAGTAAACAGCATGACTATAAAAAAGTCTTCAATTGAAAATTTATAAGGAAGACTTTTTTGAAGCACATATACGAAATTATATTTATTGATAGGTTTAAAATGAATATAATTTCCTATGTGCTATAAAAAATAATAGGAATATATAATTTTCTATAATTATATATTCCTATTATTAATTTTAAATATTTAACTTTTTATATAAATTTACATATATTCGTCAGTTTCTATTGGTAATTCTTTTTTCCATAACTTAGCTTCTACAATCTCTTTTACTACTGAGTAAATTATAGCAAATGTTGGGACACCTACAATCATTCCAACAAATCCAAATGATTCTTCGGCAACTAATACCGAAAACAATATCCAAAAAGGAGCTATTCCTATAGATTCTCCTAATATTTTAGGTCCTATAATATTACTATCTATTTGTTGAATAACAAGCATTATTACTGCGAACCATAACGCTTGTATTGGAGAAACACATAGTATGATTATAAATGATGGTATCGCTCCAAAAATTGGACCAAAAAATGGTATAATATTACTTACACCTATTATTACAGCTATAAGTGTAGTATATGGCATTTTAAATATTGTTAATACAACAAATGTTAAAATCCCAATTATAAATACATTTATAATTTTACCACTTATAAAGTGACCAAATGTATCATTACTTCTATGTGTTAATTTAATTACTATTTCTGCATGCTTTTTAGATAATAAAGCATATGTAATCTTTTTATTTAAAGCATAGAATTTTTCTTTATCTATTAATAAATAAATTGATATTATTAGCCCTAATAATATATTCCATATACTTGATGCTATATTTTTAAGGATATCTCCTAATACTGGAACTAAATTAGTTATTACTTCAATTATATAATTTACAAATTCCTTCCATTTATTAATCGCTAATCCTAAATATTCATTATTTGTATCTATGTTTACTGTTAATTCATTTACTAATTTAGTTACATTTATTACATATGTTGGTATGTCATTTACTAGTCCCATCATACTATATATCAATTGTGGAAGTATAAACTGAACAAATAAGTATAGTATTGTAAAGGCTGTTATATATGTAAGTAAAATACTTATTGCTCTTTTACCTTTTTTATTCATATTTTTAATTGAATCAAATACTAAAACTTTTTCTTCGAAAAATACCAATATAAAGTTTAATAGATATGCTATAACAAATCCTATTATAAAAGGTTGTAATATTTCCAGTATCCAACTTATTATTTCTGTAAATGCACTCATTTTATCCATTATACTGTAAAAAATTATGCTACAACATATTATTATAAATGAGTATATTGCTATTGTTGTATCTCTTTTATTCCATTCTACTTTCATACTTCCTCCCCATTTTCCTATGCTTCTATCTTTCAATTATAACCTTTTTTCTTCCTTTGGTGTCATTATTATTTTACAAAGTGAAGATTATTATATCTGTTTTTATCCGTATTCACAAATACCTTTGCAATTTTTTTAATATAAAAAATACGAGGAATATATAATTTTCTATAATTATATATTCCTCGTATTAATTTTAAATATTTAACTTTTTATATAAATTTACATATATTCGTCAGTTTCTCTTGGTAATCCCTTTTTGATTAACTTAGCTTCTATGATATCTTTTATTACTGAGTAAATTATAGCAAATAATGGAACACCTATAATCATTCCAACAAGTCCTAATAACTTTCCTGCTACTAGTAGCGAGAATAATATCCAAAAAGCTGATATTCCTATAGAGTCCCCTAATATCTTAGGTCCTATAATATTACCATCTAATTGTTGTATAACAAATATTATAAGTAAAAACCATAATGCTTGTATTGGTGATACAAACATTATTATTATAAACGATGGTACCGCTCCAAAGAATGGTCCAAAGAATGGTATAATATTAGTTATACCTATTATTACAGATATAAGTATAGTGTATGGCATTTTAAATACTGTTAATATAATAAATGTTAATACACCTATTATAGCTGAATCTATAATTTTACCACTTATAAACTTACCAAATGTATCATTACTCCTATGTGTTAATTCCACTGCTATTTCTGCATGTTTTTTAGATAATAAGCCATATGTAATTTTTTTACTTAAAGCACAGAAGTTTTCTTTATCTATTAATAAATAAATCGATATTACTAACCCTAATACTATATTCCATATACTTGATGCTATGTTTTTAAGTACATCTCCTAATACTGGAACTAAATTAGTTACTACTTCAATTGTGTAATTTACAAAGTCATTCCACTTACTAATAGCTAATCCTAAATATGCATTATCTGTATCTATGT
The DNA here is from genome assembly GCF_056995035.1 of Romboutsia sp. Lineage (NCBI taxonomy): Bacteria > Bacillati > Bacillota > Clostridia > Peptostreptococcales > Peptostreptococcaceae > Romboutsia > Romboutsia sp. Next base: position 23,267 of record NZ_JBXKIW010000047.1, read on the forward strand.
TTGCTGTTAATTCGTTTAATAATTCAGTTACATTTGTTATATATGTTGGTATGTCATTTCCTAGCCCTGATATACTATCTACCACTTGTGGAAGTACAAACTTAATAAATGCAGATAGTATTATAAAGGCTGTTATATATGTAAGTAAAATACTTATCCCTCTTTTACCTTTTTTACTAATATTTTTAATTGAATCAAATACTAAAACTTTTTCTTCAAAAAATACCATTATAAAATTTAATAGATAAGCTATTACAAATCCTATTACAAAAGGTTGTAATGTTGACATTATCCAATTTATTTTATCTGTAAATGCACTCATTTTATCCATTATATTATAGAAAACTATACTACAACATATTAATATAAATGAATAAACTGCTATTGTTGTATATCTTTTATTCCAATCTACTTTCATATTTCCTCCCTATTTTTACATAACTCTATCTTTCAATTATAACCTTTTTTGTTGCTTTAATGTCATTATTTTTTAATTACTTTAATTTTTATATATACTTATATTTGTAAAAGTAATATATCATATATATTTTACTTTGTCATTACATTTCGATATTAGTATATTTAACTTTTTATTCATATTAGATTTGCTAGATTTTAGCATAACAATAAGATTGTATAAGACTTATTTTATTATCATACAAGCTTGTTTTTATTTAATTATTTTTTATTAAAACACATTACTATAAAATCAATATCTGCATATTTATTGATTTGATATACAATATCTAAATTTAATCCTTTATTTTGCTATTTAGTGTCCCATTTTTACTATTTTAATCATATATCTATACTATGTAGTGATACTACTAATTAAAATATTTAACATGGAGTGGTAGAGTATGTATAAAGACTGTAAGAGTAAAGACAATAACTTCAATAAAGATCACTATTGTAATATACCTAAATACTGTGATTGTGCTGAGCAGCATATGAAACCTAAAAAAGAAAAGTGTAAAGATACGCATAAGAATATGCAATCTATGTTTGTATGTCCAATAGACTTATGTGATTGTCAACTGTATAGTATATTATGTAACTGCATAGGCAAACTTGTTGGATTAAAGCTAACAGATAGTGATTGTATTTTAAGACTTCGTATTTGTAATGTAAATACTTGTGCTGTTATGGGGAAATCATCATCAGGAAAAGGTCCTATTTACGTAAAATTAAGTTCAATTCAATATGTGGATTTAGGAAAAGAAACTTATGTAAATCCACTATGTAATGTTGGTATGGGCTCAGTTGGAATGCCTGGAGCTATTGGACCAATGGGTCCTAAGGGTGACAAAGGGGATAAGGGGGACATGGGTCTTCAAGGTCTTCCAGGTTCTAAAGGCGATAAAGGAGACATGGGTCTTCAAGGTCCTGCTGGCATAGCTGGTGCTAAAGGCGATATGGGTCCTCAAGGTCTTACTGGCATAGCTGGTGCCAAAGGTGATATGGGTCCTCAAGGTCCTGCTGGCATAGCTGGTGCTAAAGGCGATATGGGTCCTATGGGTCCTGCTGGTCCTAAAGGTGATATGGGTCCTCAAGGTCCTGCTGGTACTGCTAATGGTAAAGGAATCAAAGGAGATAAAGGCGATATGGGTCCTCAAGGTCTTCAAGGTCTTCAAGGTCTTCAAGGTCTTCAAGGTCCTAAGGGTGATAAAGGGGACATGGGTCCTGCTGGTCCTAAGGGTGATAAAGGCGATAAAGGCGACATGGGTCCTGCTGGTCCTCAAGGTCCTGAATCTAAGCCTACTATTAAAGAAAAATATATGCCACCAAAAAAAGTTCCTTATAAAGGTTAATTCTAATTTTTATATACAAAAAAGGAAGCCCCCTATGCTTCCTTTTTTGTATTTCAATTTTATATTTATTTAAATTAATCTATTTTTTCAATCCATTTTTTACTTTCTAAGCGTATATCTTCTTTTTTGAGAATTGCTGAAACTACTGCATATCCATCAGTTTCTAATTCTTTCAAATCCTCTAAATTATTTAAATCAATTCCGCCTATTAAAACTATTGGAATATCAACTTCTGACTTTATTTCCCTTACTGTATCAAATGATACTGATTTTGCATCTAATTTAGTAGAAGTATTATACATAGCACCTACACCTATGTAATCAACACCATCTTCTTTAGCCTTTTGAGCTTCTTTTAAATCTCTAGCAGAAACACCTAGTATCTTTCCTTTTCCTATTAACATTCTAACTGATTTTGCATCTATATCACTTTGTCCTACATGAACTCCATCAGCATCACAAAGCATTGCAATATCTACTCTATCATTTATTATAAAACTAACATTATATTTTTTAGTTAACTCTCTTAACTTCATAGCCTTTTCTAAAAATTCACTACCAGATGCATTTTTTTCTCTTAACTGCACCATAGTAACTCCGCCTTTTATAGCCTCTTCTATACATTTATAAAAGTCCCTGTTTTTTAATATTTCACTATCTGTTACTAAGTATAGCTTTAATTGTTCTTTTATATTATTTTTCATGAATTTCCCCTCTATTTTATTTATCAAATTTATAAAAATGATGAACTGGTCCTACCCCGTGACCTATATCAAAACTATTTTTTATAGCTTCTGTTATATAAATTTTACTAAGTGCAACTGCTCCTTTTATCTCATATCCTAATGCTAGATGAGAAGCTATTGCAGAAGATATAGTACATCCTGTTCCATGAGTATTTTTTCTGTCTAATCTTTTACTTTCATAAACTTCAAACACATCTTTTCCAATTAGTAAATCTATAGCATCTCCATCTAAATGCCCCCCCTTCATTAATACATATTTTGGTCCCATTTGTAGTATTTTTTCCCCTGCCATACGCATCTCTTCTAAAGTATCTATCTTCATACCTGTTATAGCTTCTGCCTCTGGCACATTTGGAGTTATTATGTATGCCATTGGTATTAAATGTTTTATCATATTTGCTTTAGCTTCTGGTCTAAGTAAGCTAAATCCACTCTTTGATATCATAACTGGATCTACTACTAAGTTTTCTGGTTTGTATTTTTTTAAAGTATTTGCTATTTCTAATATTATTTCTGGACTTGATACCATACCTATTTTTACAGCCTTTGGTCTTATATCATCAAATACTACTTCTATTTGTTTTTTTATTATACTTTGGCTTAACTCTTCTACTTCAAATACTCCTTGTGTATTTTGTGCTGTTATTGCTGTTATCACACTCATTCCATAAGTTCCTATGGCACTAAATGTTTTTAAATCAGCTTGTACACCAGCTCCTCCACTGCAATCTGACCCTGCTATTGTAAGTGTTGGTATTTTGTAATTTCTCATAGTTGCCCCCTTAATTGTATTATATAAAATTTGCGCTAATCAAAAAGCCATACCTGATTTAGGTATGGCTTGATTACACTTATAAATATATTATATATTCAAATTCATGTATAAGCTTTCCTACGCTGGCATTATCCAGATCCGGTATAAGGGTCAGTAAATCCTCTCAGCCTTTTGGCTCCCCTAGCTATTTTCATTTATAATTTTTTATTTACAAGTTAATTATAGTACTTTTTATTTTATTGTCAATCATTGTTACATTTTATTCCCTTTTAATCTAACTACATTTGCAGCTACTCCAACTACTGTAGCTCCATCTGGTACATCTTTTATAACTACTGCATTAGCTCCAACTTTTGAATTAGAACCTATGTTAATAGGGCCTAGTATCTTTGCCCCCGCCCCTATTATTACATCATTTCCAACAGTTGGATGTCTTTTTCCACTATCTTTACCAGTGCCTCCTAATGTGCTTCCATGGTAAATTGTTACTCTATCTCCAACTTCTGCAGTTTCTCCAATTACAACTCCCATTCCATGATCTATTAATATACTTTCTCCTAGCTTTGCTCCTGGATGTATTTCAATTCCTGTTAAAAACCTTGCTATTTGAGATATAAGCCTTGCAGTAAAAAAACGCTTATGATTATATAAAAAATGCGATACCATATGAATTAATCTAGCGTGAATAGATGGATATAGTAAAAATACCTCTATTTTACTTGTTGCTGCTGGATCATTTTCCATTATATATTCTATATCTTTATTTATTTTTCTAAACAATTTTATCATCCCCTTAATTTACCTTATGCCTTTTAATTAAATCAATTTATTATTTGAAAATATCCATAGATATATATTTTTCAATACCATCTGGTGCTATTGTAACGATCTTTTTATCAGGATACATTTTACCTAGTTTTAAAGCACCAAAAACATTAGCTCCTGAAGATATACCAACTAATATAGATTCTTTATCCGCCATTAATCTAACCCCTTGAAAAGCTTCTTCATCGTCTATTGTCATTACTTCATCTACTAAATTAGCATCATAGTTTTTAGGAATAAATCCTGCTCCTATACCCTGAATCTTATGAGGTCCACTTTGTCCATTAGATATAACTGGAGAATTTTTAGGCTCTAGGGCTACTATTTTTATATTAGGATTTTTCTCTTTTAAATATCTTGCCACCCCACTTAAAGTCCCCCCTGTACCTACACCACAAACAAATATATCTAAATCACTTACTGCGTTTAATATTTCAACCCCTGTAGTTTGATAATGACCCTTTGGATTATCTTCATTATCAAATTGCTTTAAACTTTTGTAATTATTATTTTCATTTAAAAGTTCTTCTGCTTTTTTTATAGAACCGCTCATTCCAAGCTTTCCATCAGTTAAAATAAGCTTTGCTCCATAGGCTTTCATAAGCTCTCTTCTTTCTATACTCATAGTCTCTGGCATTACTATTATTACTTCATATCCTTTTAATTTTCCTATCATAGCTAATGCTATTCCAGTATTTCCACTAGTTGCTTCTACTAGTACATCACCTTTTTTAAGCATATCTCTTTTTTCAAGTCCATCTATCATAAAATAAACCGCTCTATCTTTTACACTTCCAGCTGGATTATATTTTTCTAATTTTACATAAATATTAGAGTTCCCTATATTGTTTAACCTAACCATAGGTGTATTACCTATCATGCTTAGTATGCTTTCATTAACCATATTATCGTCCCCCTTGTTTTGTTATCATAATGATAATTATAAGTCTATTATATTATTATCATTATGATAATGCAACATAAAAATATTTTTTATTTAAAAAATATTTATTTACTGTTTATATCAAATAATTTTTTCAATAAAAATATACTAGGTCTTGATTAAAGATATCCTAGTATATTTTCATATAATTTTTTAGTTATATTATTTTTTTTAATTGAACAACTTATCTCCTAGATTAGCAAACATCTGAAGCATTAAATAAGATTTTATATCTATAATATCTTCTCCTTTTAATATCTCTTTTGCTTGGTCTTGAGATATTAATAAAGCTTCTATATCTTCATCATCTTCTAAAAACTCCTTACTTAACTTTCCATCACATAAACAATATACAAATGCAACAGATTCATCAGTCATACCAGGAGATAAATAAACTTTATCCCTACTATTTATTTTATTAATTTCTATAAGATCTAAACCTGTTTCTTCCTTTAATTCTCTTGCCACTGTTTTTTGAATATCTTCATCATTGTCTACAAGACCTGCAGGAAGTTCATATATATAATTGTTTATAGGAACTCTAAACTGTTTTATTAAAACTAATTTATTTTCACTTTTATGAATCGCTGCAATTACTACAGCATCTATTTTATCTTCCTTACCTTGTAAATAAATTTCTTTTAATTCTTTTTCATTTTTTCTTGAAGCTACTGTCCAATGTCTATCATCATTATTTTTATTTTTATATTTCACATCATATAATCCCACAAATTTAGTTTCTACTAAAGGTTTTATATCTTTTATTTTTGAATTTTTCATAATTAATACCCCTTTTCTATATCAAATAAATCACACTCTATTAGTTTTTATTATAACAATAAATCTTTTTTTTATATAGCAGGAAATTATATTTATAATTTACAACTTCTAATCTTTGAGCAACGTGCCTGTGTTCTAGGCCGTTGGCGACATGAGCGAAGCGAATTTTTTATCATTATTTTAAAATCTATGATATAGTTAAATAAATAATTAAAGTATTTATTAGGAGGTAATATGGAAAATTTATTATTAGCTTATTTATTGATTATTAATATAATCTGTTTTATATGTATGTTTATTGATAAGCAAAGAGCAATAAAACATAAGTGGAGAATTAGTGAATATACTCTTATCTTTTTAGCTGCTGTAGGAGGAAGCTTAGGTATCTTATCTGGAATGTATACTTTTAGACATAAAACTAAAAAATCAAAATTTAAAATTGGAATACCATTTATAATTTTTATTCAATTTTTACTCTTAGTATTACTTTAAATAAAAGTAATATTTTGTACTTTTTTATGTTTTATATTATCAATTATTTAGTTTATAACAATAATTTTAAATGTTGTTAGTAAATATAAAAAGATATTAAAAAAAGCTCCTTTATGATTTTTAAGGAACTTCTTTTTTTTGATATTATATTTAATTTATATATTATTCCTAAGCTAATGTTTTAAACGCATATCCATTATCTTTAAAGTATTGTATTATTTGTGGTAATGCTTTAGCTGTTTCTTCTTTTCCATAAGTATCATGCATTAATACAACTACCATTTCTTTTCCTTCTGATGTGCTTTTAACATGTTCAAATAGTTGATCAGCATTTTTCTTTTGACCTTCTGCGTCTGCATTTAATGCATTCCAGTCTATAGATGCTATATTATTTTCATTTAAATGAGTATCTAATACATCCATACCATTCCATGACATATGCCCTCCTGGACATCTTATAACTCTTGTTGAGAAATATGGTCCTAATATATCTGTTAATATATAATCTGTTTTTTGGAAATCAGTAGTAAAGTTCTTTAGATTTAGAGTTCTATTTGGATATAAATATTTATAATCGTGGCTATATGAGTGGTTTGCTATAGCATTTCCTTCATCAAAAGTTCTTTTTATAAGTTCTTTTGCTTTTTCTCCGCCTTTTTCTGTATTTTTACCAGCTATGAAAAACGTTGCATTAACTTCATTTGCCTTTAATGTATCTAATATTTGAGGAGTAACTGTTGTTGATGACCCGTCATCAAATGTTAAAAATACAATTTTTTCTCCATTATTTGAGTAATCATAATTATTTAATTTCTCAGCTACTTTTAAAGCATCATAAGAATTTTTCTTTCCTTCGTGGTTAACTCCGACCATTCTCTTTTTAGCTTCTTCTTCTTCCTTACGTTTCTTCTCCGCCGCTAATCTTTCAGCTTCTGCCTGTTGTTGCATTGCTATCTTTTCTTCTTTTTTATCTTCTATATACGATGTAGTCGCTCCGACTACCTTCCCGCACATAAGCACTATTACTGAAAATGCAACAATTGTTAACAAAATTTTTTTATTATTAACTTTTTGTTTTTTGTTATTAAATCTAAAGTTTATTTTACTTTTTTTATTAGATCCAAAGTTTATTTTACTTTTTTTTGCCATAATAAGTCCCCCTTTTTTGCATAATCTTGTCGTTTTCTGCCCTATAATTATTATATTACTTTAAAAATAAATGTCCAGTGAATAAAATTTACAATTTTGTATCCAAACTAAATATGTATCTTCTACGTCAAAAAAGTAGCGACTATATATTATAATCACTACCTTTTTACATTAATGAGTTATACCCATAGATATATTCATAATAAAACTCAATATAAACAGTCCCGTAAGAACGTACATTGGCACAGAAACTTCTTTTCCTTTGCCTGATGCAACTTTTAAAACTGTATAAACTATAAATCCTATTGATATACCATTTACTATATTATAAGTAAGAGGTATTAAAGTAACTATAAAAATTACAGCTACTGTATCTATTAAATCACCTTTCTTTAAATCAAAGAAGGTTTGTATCATTAAAAATCCTATGAATATAAGCACCCCACTTATAACACCATTTGGTATTAATTTAAGAAGTGGTATTAAAAATAATGATAATAAGAATAATATTCCCGATGTAAATGCAGCTACTTTACCTTTAGCGCCAGCACTTATTCCTGAGAAATTCTCAGCTGCAACAATAGTTGGGCTTGTTCCAAACATGCCTGCTATCATATTTGATATTCCTGCTATTTTAAATGGCTTTTGGAACTCATCACTTCTATCTATAGCTTCCATTTGTCCATATAAAATACCCATGTTTTCAAATACAATAACTATTGTTATAGAAAACACTGCTACTATAAATGGTATAGATAAGATATTTTTAAATGACATTGCTAAAAATACATCACTAAAAGCTTTAATATTAAAAGAAGTAAAATCTAAATCACTTAGACTAGTAACTCCCATAAATAAAGCAAGTACTGTACCTACAATTATGCTTATAAGTAAATTACCACTTACATTTCTAACATTCAATATTAAAATAATCAACAGTGTAATTATACTTAATATTGTTTCTTTATTTGTGATATCACCAAGTGATACCATAGTATTTTCATTAGCTACTACAAGTCCACTTTTTTGTAGACCGATAAATAGTATAAAAAATCCTACTCCTACAGTTATAGCATGCTTTAAATTACTTGGAATCGACTTCATAAGTATAGGAGTTATCTTAGTACTTGCAATTATTGTAAATATTATACCACTTACAAATACTGCTCCTAAGGCATCTTGCCAGGCAAGTCCCATTGAATTTACTATTGTATAAGTAAATAATGAATTGATCCCCATTCCTGGTACTATTATGAATGGTGTGTTTGAAAATAGCCCCATAAGTATAGTTGATATGCTACATGTAAATATAGTTGCAATCATTGCCGCATCTGCACTAATTCCTGCATCTGATAATATCAGTGCATTGGTCATTATAATGTACACACTCGCTATAAACGTAGTTAATCCTCCTAATACTTCGGTTTTAAAATTGTTTTGAAGTGTTTTTTCTTTTGTGTTACTAAATTTGTTGTATAATCTTTCGTCCATCCTTTTTCCTCTTGAAAATATATCCCTCGCCCACCCGCATAAATAATGCTTCTATATCTTATCATTTTTTTAGGTATAAGTCTATATTCTTAAGTCATTAATTCGACTTTTTGTTGCAAAATTTACCAATTACTAGTCTAGTATAAAATTTTGCAGTTGTCTAAATAATTGTGCGTCTTCTTCTATTATATTAATTACTTCATCATTTGCTTTTATGAAGAAATATCCATTTTCATCTTCATCTTCTTTTAATTCAAAGTATATGTCTTCTTTTATTATGTCTTCTTTCTCTTTTTTGAATAGTTCATTTAGGTGGTCTAGGTTTTGTTCATATAATATTTTTTCTAATATGGTAGCTCCAGATACTTTAGTTGCCGCTACCATATATACTGCTAGTTCTTCAATATATGAAATTAATAATTCACCATTCAGATGGTTTTGTATAAACTTTTTTAGTTTGTTATTTTTATTGTTTATAGGATATAATTCTCTTAGTAATTCTTCAAATTTCATAGTAACTCTCCTTCTCTATGTATTTAATAATGTTTATGCAGTTATAGGAATTAAAATACATAAAAAATCTATAGAAATAGGTATATTTAAATTAACCCTAAATTATATAGCTTTCCTTACTAAAAAATAATTACTTTCTTTTAAATAATTTTGATAAAAAGCTTCTTTTATGAGCACTTTCTACTAATGTTTCTATAAAATTTATATCTTCATTATTTATAACGCTACTAGGATTATCTAAAAATAATCTATTAGCTCTATCCTCACCATATTTTTTAGAAACATATTCATAAGCTTCCTTAATGAAAGGTCTTCTTCTATCAGATCCATGAGCATCGGTACCTATAAAATGAACTCTATTATGTTTTAACAGTACATCACAACTCTTATTGCATTCACTTGGACCTTTTCCTAACACACTAGATGCATTAACCTGAATAAGTGCGCCCTCTTTTATAGCTTCTTGTATAAGTTTTGGATTATCTTGAATTTCCTGATATCTTTCAACGTGAGCAAGTATTGGTATATATCCTCTTATCTTTAACTCATATACTACATCACATAAGTTTTTAGGAAATTTAGTAGGCGCAAATTCTATTAATATGTACTTACTATTATTTAAAGTATAAAATTCTTTTTTATCCATATACTCTAATAAATTATCACTATAATAAAGTTCATTACCAATTAAAACTTCTATATCTATATTACTTTCCTTTAATACCTTATTAAAATTTACTAATTCTTGTAAAAGTTTTTCTCCTACTATATAATCAAAATCCGGATGATAATGTGAAGTATTTATTATTGTTTTAATTCCTTCACTTTGAGCAATTCTTGCCATTTCTAAAGAATCATTTAAATCCTTTGATCCATCATCAACTCCAGGTAGTATATGACAATGTATGTCTATCATTTATTTAACTCCTCCATATCGTGTAATAAAAAAAGTCTTGAAATAATTACTATATAATGTGTAATGACAATGCCAAAACTAAAATTCCTGCAATAGCATTACCTAAAAATATACCAATAAGAGCATCCTTAATTCTCATTTGAAATAATGATGCAATAGCCGCAGCGCTCCAAGACCCTGTGGTTGGAAGTGGAACCCCTACAAACAATATAATTCCTATAATACTAAAAGCTTTTAACTTCTTTGCCCTTGCATGGATTTTTTTATCTATAAAATCTATCAACTTTACAAATAATTTATTTTTTTTGCAAAACTCTATTATATATCTAAAGGTTAATATAATAGGAATAGCAACAAAAGTCGAACCTATAAGACATGCTATATATAAATAAACAGGATTAAGACCCTTAGCAATCCCTAGGGGTATGGCTCCTCTTAACTCAATTATCGGAATCATTGAAAAAAACATTAACTCAATATACTCCAAAATATTATACCTCCCGTCTATTGGTATCATTTTAATAAATAATTTATTTATGATATAACACCATTATAACATATTCATAATTATTTCACTCTACTCAAAACAACTACAGCCTCTACTCTAGCTGTTTTTCCTTTAGGATTCCAATATACCCCTTTTTTTACATTTTAGAAACAAAAATAATCTTTAGGGAATAAAATATTCCTTAAAGATTATTATATACATATCTTAATCATTCACATCTTTCTTATAATTTTCATAATCAAATATAAACTTATTCAATTGCTCTTTGTTATAATCTTTATCCCATTCAATGACCCAACCTTTTTCCTTACTTACAATATGACCTTCTCTGTGTCCCTCAAGTGGGAATTCAATTTGATCAAAATTACTATCCTTTATCTTTATAACTTTATTAGCCAAACCAACAATCTCAATAGGACTTATATTAGTCTTAGTATAAGCTAAAATACTATTACCAACATCCATAAAATCAGAAGAGAAGCTTTCTAGCAACTTATTATAAGAAGCCTCTATAACAGTTCTTTGTCTATTATCTCTTTGATAAGCACTATCAGCATATCTTATTCTACTATAAGCCAAAGCTTGCTTACCATTGAGAGTTTGCTTGCCAACACTACTCACACCAGGTATATGACTAACTTCTCTATCTATTACATCAATTTCTACGCCACCAATAATATCTATAATCTTAGCAAAAGACTCAAAACTAACCACTGCATACTTATCAATATGTATTCCAAAGTTATCACTTATAGTTTTAAGTAATAAACTAGGACCCTCATAAGCATATGCATGAGTTAACTTTTCTGTACTATAACCTGGTATATCTACATATGTATCTCTAGCTAATGAAGTTAATCTTATATCATTATTCTTAGAATCTATAGTAAGTATCATCATAGCATCAGATCTATTTCCCTTATCAATATAATTACCATCTACACCTGCTAAAAGTATATTAGTTACTCCATTTATTTCTTTTACACTTTCTATTTTTTTTGCTTCATCTTTATCATATATAGAGTTTAGCTTAAAATAAAAATAACCAAATCCCCCTAGTGGTATAGCTACTAGTAGTACTAACAACCCTATAAATACCTTTTTAAATTTGCTCATATTCTCCTCCACACTTAAAGTAATCATCTCTAAATAATATAATTTATTAAATCTTTAAATTATATTTTAGCATATATTTCTGTAAAATAATATGAAAAAGGGCATACTGTTTATCACAATACGCCCTTATTACGTGCTATTCTTGATAATTTGAAAGTGTAGTATTAGCTGATTGTAATGCGCTATTTACTGAATCAAGCGTAGTTTGTATTTTTTGTCTATTTTCCGGTTTTTCTACCGAGCTTAATGCTTGATTTAAAGAATTTTGACAATTTTGAAGTTGGTTACACACATCTTGAACTTGTTGTCTTGCATTATTACCTTGCATACTTAGCATTTCTTGCATATTTTGCATACTTGTCATTCCTTGATTGATTTGCATGTTTGGCATTTCTTGTATACCTTGTAGATTTGCCATTCCTTCATTACTTTTCATGTTTGGCATTGCATTATTATTTTCCATATGTGTCATTTGTTTACCTCCATATATTTTTAATACTTAACTTAACAAGCCTATTATATGCTGTTAAACAAAAAAGATACTTAGATAAATAGTAAATATAAGCTGCCTATATTATATTTTTAGTCTCTGCAATGAATCAATGTTATTCTGGTGGATATACTAAACATATATACTAAAATTGAGGTGACATCATGAGAAAAAGAAGATATTTTCAAAATCACTATAAATACGATAAAAGTCATAATACTTATTTAATCAAAGTATCTCTTGATGATTATGATGATGTATATGATGATTGGGATCCTTCACCTTTTAAGAAAAGAGATATTGAGGATGAATTTAATGACTTTGTAGTAAATTCGTCAGAGGATATACCTTTGAATTTCAATATCGAAATTGTTCTTTATTTACCAGAATCTAAAAAAGACCCTAAAAAAGAATTAGCTTTACTATCAGCTTACAAAAATCATTATAGTTATGCAATGGAAAGGCTTGTAAAGAAAAAATTAAATCTTCACAAAAAAACTTTATTGTATTTATTTTTTTCTATTTCGTTTCTAAGCATAGGTTATTTCTTTATTAAAGATACTCAAAGCCTATTTCTTAATGTTTTACATGAAGGAATATTTATAGGCGGATGGGTGTTTTTATGGGAATTTTTCACAAATATTTTTATAACTACAAGAGAAATACAAGTAGAATATATGATGTATAAAAGGTTATATCAGTCTGAAGTTAATTTCATTTATAACAAGTAATAGGCTGATACAACTTAATTTTATAGAAAATCTCCGTTACTTATAGTACTGTTTATTACTATATTTTCAGCAAAATCTTTTGCAATTATAGGTAATGGATGATTCCAACTCCAATGCCCAACCTTTGCCATCCGGTGAATCCTCTTTAGTATCAATACCCAGGAAAAGTTTAGATCCTTTCTCGTGATATATGTGTTTAATTTTCGGTATCATTTCTTGTGGATCAGAATATAAAAAAAATTTACTTTTCTTAATTAAATTAAATTCATTAACTAAACTTATTAGGCTTAACAGATAGTCTAAGTGAATTATCTATAAATATCCTGCATATGCTTTACTGAAGAGGCTACTATTATTTGTATTTAATTTAAATTTATTAACATATTATATACGTTTTAAAGGAGTTTACTTTTTATGAATAAAAAAGATAATCTAAAACTATCAATATTAACAGCAACATCATTAAGCGGATTAATATTAATTCTGCTATTTATGTGCTATAAGCTGATAGTATCAATAGTACATACCTTTGTATATCTAGTAGGTTTATCAACAATACTACTAGTTATATTATTTTATCTAGGCATAGTAATATTTTGCATCTCGAAGCTATATAAGCGCTACAAATCCTGTAAGCGAAGTCAACTGTCTTCAAAAGAAACACTGAATATAATAACTAGAACTCAACTAATAATCATAATTGAACTAATAGTTCTTTACATATCATTATATTTCACTTTCTAATACCAACTGGCGTACTTAAATATGTAGCTATAATCAAGACAAACATTTACTAAAGAATTTAAAGAAAGCTGAATTTAGATATGACCCTGTCAAGGTTATTCATTTATAACGCCAAAAGGTTATGAAAAAGTCTGTGGTATAATACGAAAACTTATACTGCATATATACGCCTATCTTTGGAGAAAATAAATTTAATTAAAATCATAAAGGAGTATGTGACAATGAAAAAAATATCAAAAATTATTTTAGTATTTTTATTTTCCTCAATTTTATTTTTAGTACCATTTAAAATTCAGGCTATGGAAAATACAAACATTAAAGATATTTGCTATAACAAATCTATGGTTGATTTAAAAATGGATGAAAGAAAACTTTGGATTGACCATGTATTGTGGACTAGAAATTTTATTGTAAGTGATAT